>JBFGLJ010000001.1:0-58480 GCA_041576235.1 Gemmatimonadales bacterium
GATCGCCGCGGGCATCGATGCCCAACCCCGCACGACTCACTCCCACCGTGTCGGCGAAGACCAGCGTCGACGACCCGTCGGAGCCCAAGCCGAATACGGCGCGGGCCCGACCCCGGCCGTCCGCCAACACCAGGGTGGAGGTCTCGTCGTCGAGCACACCCAGCACGATGCGGGTGTTCTCGGCGCTGTCCGCAAAGGTCACACCCGATGAGCCGTCTTCCAACAGGTCCAGTTTGACCATGGACCGGCCGGCCAAATCCCGGAGCACCAGCCGGACGGCGCCCTCCTCGTTGGCTCCCCACACACCACGCACCCGCCCTTCGGCGTCCCGGAGCAGGAACTGGCGGGACTCAACCACTGCCGGGATCATGCCCGGCATCCCGCGCTCGGCCGCAAAGTAGAACAGCGCCGCCCCGAGGCCCAGAATGACCGCGACGGCCACCAGGGTCAGGGTGCTTAGACGCTTGAGCCGACGATTCTCGCGCTCGAGGTGGTCGAGACGGTGGGTCAGGCCCCGATCGGTGATCGTCCCGTGCCGCTTGCGCGGATCCGGGTCTATGGGGGTGGACATGGGTCTGCTCTCGGCTCAGGCGTGGGCTGTGGGGATGTCCAAGAAGTAGGACCGGCACGCATAGTCGACCAATTCGTCGGAGAGCGTCGCGTCCATTTCCAAGTATTTGGCGATGTCAGCCAAGTGGTCGACGATATCCCGGGGGTGGCAGCCCCGGGGCTCGATCGAGTGCTTGAGATAGAATTCCTTGTAGATGTGCTCGACGGCGTCCGGCTTGTAGGAGATCTTCTTGGCGCTGCAGCACCGCTCGAAGATCTGCTGGTACTGTTCGGGGCTCGGGCTATCGACTTCGATCTTGTAGTGGATCCGCCGCAAGAAGGCTTCCTCGATGAGGTCCTTGGGATCCAGATTGGTCGCGAAGATGAGCAGACAATCGAACGGGATGGGAAACTTGACGCCGGTGTGGAGGGTCAAGAAATCGACGTTCTTCTCGAGGGGAACGATCCAGCGGTTCAACAGGTCGCGGGGGGGCACGCGCTGGCGCCCAAAGTCGTCGACAATCAACACCCCACCGGTCGCCTTTGTCTGGAACGGAGCCTGGTACAGCTTGGCGTATTGATCGTACTGGAGATCCAACTGCTCGAGGGTCAACTCACCGCCGGTCAGCACAACCGGTCGGCGCACCTTGACATATCGGTCATCGAATTCGATGGCCGCGCTGCGCCACAGCAATTCGATCTCGGCGTTCGCCGGAGGAGCCGGCAGCGAGTCGGCGGGACGATGGTAGACGGGGTCGCGCACCAACATCACCTGGCCATCGACCTCCACCGCGTGGGGCACGAAGATCTCCCCGCCAAGCATGCGGGCGATGGTCTCGGCCATGGCCGTCTTGCCGTTGCCCGAATCGCCGTAGAGAAAGAGCGACTTGGCCGAGTTGATCGCCGGGCCAACCATATCGACCATCTCCGGATCGAGCACCAGCCAGCTGAAGGCCTGGTGCAAGGATTCGCGGTTGACCCGGGCATGGCGGATCGACTGCACGGCCACCCAATGCCGGTATTGGCTGAGCGGCACCGGGGCCGGGCCGACGTATTGGCTCGCGGTCAACGCCTCGCGGGCCCGGTTCCGGCCTTCACCGCTCAAGTCGAACACATAGCCCGCCCGCCCGTGCCCTCGGGTGCCGAGGACCTCGACCATGAGCCGCTGCTGCATGGTCAGCAATTGGTCATCCACGATCGGAAAGGGCAGGCAGATCGAGTCGGTCAGCTGCTTGCCGGTGCGGGCGCCCTGCACATAGAGGGTCTTGAGCAGGAGCTCGGTGATGAATTCGTCAGACAGTCCGGTCGCTTCGAGCGAGTCGGGAATCGGCGGCGCATCCTCGGCGCCGGGCGTCGCGACATGGATTTTCGGCGCTGGGGCCGGCGCGGGAGAAGCCGCGGGTGAGGGCTGGGCCGGGGTCATACGACGGCCTCCTTCAAGGGAACGAGGTCGGACACCACCTCACGGGTGGGGGCCGTGCCCCACTCCAAGCGATCGCCAACAGCGGTGTGACTCGCCGCCAGGGCCCCGCTCGACAGCTCCAGGGTGTAGCGTGCCTCACCATGCCACTTGGTGCGGCTGCGCACGCCGGGTTCGAGACGAGGATAGAGCGCCACCACCCGGCACTCGTCATCGAGGAAGGCAATATCGATGGCGTAGCGCACGCCGAGCATGTGAATGGCATGGCAGGGGACGAGCAGCAGTCCCTCGCCGGGCCCGAGGGGGGGGCGTCCAATGAGGCCCCGGGCTCGCTGCCACCATCGGTCGGCGATGCCGACGCGAGAGGCGACCTGGCTCCCCCGCGACACGTTCCGCACCTCGAGATATCTCATCGGAAGGCCGAAAGGGCTTGGAGAATCTGGATGAAGGCGGGCCCGAGGATGACGACGAACATCGCGGGGAAGATGCAGAACACCAACGGGAAGAGCATCTTGATCGCGGTCTTGGCCGACCGTTCCTCGGCCAGCTGCCGGCGCTTCGTCCGCAGCACGTCGGCGTGAATACGGAGCGCATCCGCAATCGAGGTTCCGAAGCGATCGGTCTGAATCAACATGCTGACGAAGGACTTGACGTCGTCGACCCCCGTTCGCTCACCGAGGTTGTAGAGCGCTTCCTCTCGGGGGGTACCAGCACGAATCTCCAGATTGACCATCCCGAACTGCTCGCCCAACACGGGGCTCACATTGGTGATCTCTTCTGACACCCGCAGGATGGCCTGGTTGAGCGCAAGGCCGGCTTCAACGCAGACGACTAGCAGGTCGAGCCCATCGGGCAACGCCCGCTGAATCTCCTTCTTGCGGTGGGTCACACGGCGGCCCACGAAGAACCCCGGCAACACCCAGCCTAACAGGAGGCCCCAGATCCCGGCGATGAGGGTTACCCCAGCGGAAAACCCGGCAATGGGAGCGCTCATGAAGAGCAATGCGCCAAGCCCCAGGGCGAACGCCACCCGGGCGCCTTGATAGATGACCACGGCGTTGGGATGATAGTACCCGGCTTGGATCATCCGGAGCCGGGCAGCCGAATCGGCCTGCTCCCCGCCGGCCTTGGTCCCCAGCGTTTCCAGGATGGCCTGGAGCCGCTCCGCCCGCTCCTGGCGACGCCGGCGCTGAATGACCGCCTGGTAGCCTTCGACCTTCTGCATGGTGCCCAGGCGGCGGATGACGGCAGAGTCACCCGGCAACATCTGGATCACCAGCATGGTGAGGAACGCGGCGGCGGCGGCGACCAGAATCGCGATCACGTACAGCATGGTCAGCCCCTAGATCTCCACATCCACGATCTTGCGGATCCAGAGGTAGCCGAGCAGCTGCAGAACGACCGCGATGGCGACCATCAACCGACCAACCGGTTCCTGGAAGAGGGTCAGAATATAGGAGGGGTTGAGGAGGAAAATCACGAACCCCAAAGCAATCGGGAGCACGGCCAGCACGTACCCGCTGAGCCTTCCCTGCGCCGTGATGACCCTGAGCTGCCGGCGGAGCTTGAAGCGCTGTCGAATGGTGTAGGAAAGATTGTCCAACACCTCGGCCAGATTCCCCCCCACCTCGCGCTGAATCAGGATGGCGGTATTCAGAATGCGCACATCCATGAGCCGGACCCGGTCGGCCAAGGAAAGAAGGGTATCGCTGAACGGGAGCCCAAACCGCTGTTCCTCGAAGACCCGCTGGAACTCGCCGGCCACCGGGTCGTCGGTCTCGTCGCCCACCATCTTGAGACCCGCGGACAACGGATGGCCGGCGCGAATGGCCCGGCCGATCAGGTCGATGGCATCGGGCAGCTGTGCCTCGAACTTCCGCATCCGCTTGGTGGCCCGCCGCCGAATGGACACATAGGGGATCAGCGCCCCGATGAGAGCAGCCACGATGGTGGGGAGCCACATCCGGGTGAGCAACCGAGTGCCCATCCCCAGGCCAACGGTCAGGCCGAGCGACAAAGCCACGTAGCTCTGGAGGCTCAACCGAAGCCCACCCTGCTGGATCAAGAGTTTGACATCACGGGTATGCGGCAGATGCGCCAGGATCGGGTCGAGCACCCTTTCCTGGACCCCGGGGCGCTGGAGCAGTCGCTCGGAGGCGGCATCGGTCGGCCCTTCCTGGGCCAACTGCCGGAGCTGCCTGACCAAGTTGCGGCCCCGCTGCCGCTCCCGGGTCCACTCGACGAGCAAGGCGAACGCCACCGTGCCGAGCGTCACAGCCAGGAACACCATCCCGGCGGCGAGCAGGGTTCCGGATGGCATTACAGCCGACGCTCCTTCCGCACCCGGCCGACGTCGTCGAACAGGACCGACGGGAGTTCGATCCCAAAGGCCCGCATCCGGTCGGCGAAGCGGGGGCGGATACCGGTGGCCCGGAACTCGCCCACCACTTTGCCGCCCTCGCCGATACCGTGCCGTTCGTACTGGAAGATGTCCTGCATGGTGATGACTTCGCCTTCCATGCCGACAATCTCGGAAATCTGGCTCACCTTCCGGGTTCCATCCGACAAGCGCGACACTTGGATCACCACCTGAATCGCGCTCGCCGTCTGTTGGCGCATGGCGCGTTCGGGCAGGTTCAAGTTGGCCATCGAGATCATGGTCTCGAGCCGGCTCAAGGCATCGCGCGGGCTGTTGGCGTGGAGCGTCGTGAGTGACCCGTCGTGGCCGGTATTCATGGCCTGGAGCATGTCCACCGATTCCTCGCCTCGGACCTCGCCCACGATGATGCGGTCCGGCCGCATCCGGAGGGCGTTGATCAAGAGCAGCCGTTGGGACACGGCACCGGTGCCCTCGATGTTGGGCGAGCGGGTCTCCAACCGCACCACGTGGGGCTGGTGGAGCTGCAATTCAGCCGAGTCCTCGATGGTCACGACCCGCTCGTCGAGGGGAATGAAGCTGCTCAGGATATTGAGCAGGGTGGTCTTCCCGGCCCCGGTGCCGCCGGAAATGAGCACATTCAGGCGGGCGCGGATGATGCCTTGGAGCAACTCGAGCATCGGCTCGGTCAGGCTCTCGGTACGCAGCAGATCCTCCCCGGTGAGCGCGTCGCGCTTGAACTTCCGGATCGACACGTGGGGCCCGTCGATGGACAGGGGAGGAATGATGGCATTGACGCGGGAGCCGTCCGGCAGCCGGGCGTCCACCATGGGCGAGGAATCGTCGATGCGCCGGCCGACGCCCGAGACGATCCGATCGATGATCTGGAGGAGATGCCGATCGTCCTGAAACCGTACCTGGGTGCGCTGCAACTTGCCGTGCCGCTCGACGTAGACCTGGTCCCAAGTGTTGACCAGGATGTCAGAGACGTTGGCGTCTTTCATCAGGGGTTCGAGCGGGCCCAGCCCGAAGATCTCATCCAGCACCTGGACCACGAGAAGCTCGCGTTCTTCGTAGTTGAGCGGCACCATTTCCTGAGTCAGCAGCTCTTGCACCACCTTGCGGATCGCGCTCACCACCTGTTCGCGCTCCAACTTGTCGATGTTGGACAGGTTGAGGCGCTCGAGGAGCCGCCGGTGGATGCGTCCCTTGACCTGCTGCATGTCGTGCATGTCGGTGCCCCACTGCTCCTCATCCGATCCGGGGGAGCGGGGGGGCGGCGGGGGTCCGGGCGCGGGCCCGCTCGGCTCGGCGGGCGCCGACGGGGCCGGAGCCGACGCGGAGGCTCCGTCGGCGGACGCCGGGGTCTCCCAAGGGAGGTGGCCAAGCTGGCTCTCGTGCCCCCCATCCCCGCCCCCGGCGGGGGCGTCGTCGTCCTGGCCGGGCGAATCCGGGGTGTCACTGGGGGTTTCCCAGGGCAGGGGCTCGCGGTCGGCCTTGTCCCCCGGGCCTCCGGGACGGGTGGGATCACTCATCTCTTCTTTCCTTTGCCTTTGCCCTTGCCGCCCCGCCGGCCACCCGGCATGATCTTCGAGAACCTGCCCGATATCCGGCCGAGGGGCCCGGTCCCCTTGCTGGTATCACGCACCCCCGTCAACACCCGTCCCAACTTGTTCAGGTCCTGGGAGTAGACCGAGTTGCCATTGAGGACGACGGGCTTGCCGGTATTCACCGATCGGATCACCGCCTCGTAGTCGTTGCGGAGCGTACCGTAGACACTGAGCCCCAGCGACTTCTCCACCTGCTTGATGGTGACCTCGCCGCTCTTGTCGAACCGGTTGAGCACCAGCCGGATCTGTGCCCCCCCCTGGGGAACCACGCGCTTGAGGAGCGGGAGGGCACGCTGGACATTCCGGAGCGACGGCAGGTCAACCGTCGTGACCAGAAACACCTGATCCGCCTGCTCGAACGCGGCCAGCGTCACGGGCGTGAACGACTTCGAGACATCGACCACGATGTAGTCGTAGTACTGCTTCAGATATTGCATAATCCGCCGGATCTGATCGGCACTCACCGCCTGGGCCCGTTCCGGGTGGAACGGGGCCGATAAGAGGTGCACGCCAGAGTCGTGCCGTTCGATGTAGGAGGCCAAGAGCCCGGCATCGACCCGGTGGAAGTTCTGGACCAGATCGACGAAGTTGAACCGCGGCTGGATGCCCAAGAGCAAGGACGCCTCTCCCAACTCCATATCCAGGTCCACGAGCAGGGTCTTCTTCTTCGTCTGGCTGTGAAGCACGATGGCGAGATTGGTGGCCGCCGTCGTCGACCCCGATCCGCCTTTGGCGCTGAAGAAGGCGTACACCTGCCCCAGCGCGGTCTGTCGCCTTTCCTCGGTGGGGTCGAGGCCCGCCGAGATCCGCTTGACGGCGGCGCGGATCTCCTCCGGCGTCACCGGCTTCGGAAGAAACTCCGTGATCCCCGCCCGCATGAGCTCCAGCAGGAGCTCAGCGGCCAGGGTCGGACCGGTAGGAATGACTCTGTAGGACGGGCTAGACGACCCCGCCAGGAATTGGGCGAGCTTGATGCCGAGGGTGGGGTCGTCCGCCAGGTCGAGGATGACAACCGATGGCTTCGCCCGGTGGAGCGTTTGCAGTTGGTCGTTGCCGAACCCGGAGAACGGCGCCGTAATCGCGATCTCGAGCGTGGTGTTGGCTTCGGGATGGCGCAGCGCGCGCTCCGCGATCTGCTGAAAGGCCCCGTCGGCCGAGATTACGGCGCATCGGATCGACCCTTGGGGCCTAACGCTCGGGCTTGGAGAGGGCGTCTCACTATTCGACAAGTTGGAGTACCCTCACGAGCGACCCGGGGGCTGGGCCGGGGCTCCCGCTTCCGCTGACGAAGTAGAGGAACCGCGCCACCAAGGGGGCCTGGTTGCCGCTCCCCTGGAACCCCTCCACGAAGAGCAGGGCGAAGTTGTTGAAGGTCACCTGGGTGTGGCCGCCGTCATGGATGTCGATGATCTCATGGGGGTCCATGAGCCCCACCTTGATGACCCGGGGGCTGTTCCGCCAGTCGGAGCCATAGGCCGCCTGGTTGTGGTTGGTCACCTGTCCTAGGACGGGATCCCACTGGGCGTTCGAATCGAGCGAGATCAGCGAGTCCACGGCTTGACGGGTGGGACCGATCATGTTCCCGGTCTCGACGTCGTAGGGCTGGCCCACGGTGATCGGGCCGGTGTAAGGACAGCCCAGGATGGCGCTCCGGTAATCATTCGCCCCCTGCATCCCTGGCAGCCGCCACGGGAAGAAGAAACCCGGACCCAAGTTGCTGTGTGGGTTCTGGGCCTTGATGACCATGTTCCGGCCGTAGTCGTCGGTAAAGCCGGTGCCGTTTCGCCAGGAGCTCCCGTAGCCGGTGGCCGTCGCACTCACCACACTCGGGTTGTAGGCCTCGTAGCGGTCGTTCCCAGCGTAGGGCGAGGTGGCGTCGTCGAACATCCAGTGCTCGTTCGACTCCCGCACCCGGTTGGGCTGGAGGTCGCCGGTCTCGAAATAGGGGCCGCCGGGCCGCATATTCGACTGCTCATCCCACATGTCAGGCACCGCGAACGGCTTGACGCACTTGGTGACCCCCGTGAGCGCCGCCACGGCGGCCGCCTTGGCCCCCACGGGAATGAGGTTGATCCCGAGCACCCGGGCAAACCAGGTGCCTACCGCGCCGCGGTTGATCCAGACCCGCACCTTCACGCTGTCGGGGATGACTTCCACCGTGGCCTCGGTCGTCGAGGCCCAGGTGCTGTTACCAATCACCGATTGGTTCTGGCCGGTCGTGTCGATGAAGACCCCATCGACGTAGTTGGTGGCCGCCAGCTGCAGTGCCCTGTTGATGGCGGGCTGTACCTGGGCGGGCGAGGGGCCGTTGAGAAAGGCGCTGGCCCCGGCCAGGGCCGCCGCATCGGCGGTGCGCTGCGCCTCGCCGCGCGACTTGAAGAGCATGGACAGGTCGATCGCCAGGGCCATCATGGCCAGCAAGGCGATCAGCGAGATGGCGACGACGGCGAGGGTGGCCCCGCGCTTGTTCCCAACTAACCCTCGAAAGTGCTGCATGACGGCATCCTCCAGGGACTCCGCTCCTGAGCCCCTAGTTCTTGGGATACTTCAGCCACCCCGGCCATTTCCAGGTCTCCGGCTCCCCGGTCGGGAGTGGGACGGCGGTCTCGTTCGCGACGACGAAATGCGGGGTGATCAACACGAGAAGCTCGGTCCTTCGGTGACGGGCATCGTTGGATCGGAAGAACTGCCCGAGAATCGGGATATCCCCAAGGATAGGGATTTTGGTCACGTTATCAATGAGATTGTTATCGATGAGTCCGGCGATGGCAAGATACTGGCCCGCCCGGAGCTCGACCTCGGTTTCGGCGCGCCGGGTGAGGATGGTCGGGATCTCGAATCCGCCGATAACCAGGCCATTGGCGAAGTCGAGCGAGGACACCTCGGGCTCGACCTTCAAACGGATGGCTCCGCTGCGGGTGATGACCGGCAGAAACCGGAGCCGGACCCCGAACTCCTTGAACACTACCGTGATGGAGTTCGAACCGGCACTCTGAAGCACTGGGTAGGGAAACTCCCCACCGGCCAAGAAATAGGCTTCCTTGCCGGGGAGGGTGAGCAGGTTGGGCTCGGCGAGGCTCTTGAAGTTCCCCTTGGAAATCGAGGCCCGGATGATCCCCTCGATGCTGGACCCGGGTGTCCCGGGATTCGAGAGCAACACGCGCAGCAATCCGGAGGAGATGGTCTCGGCTTCCCAGTCGCCGTCGTCGCTCAAGTCCTGTGGATTGACGGTCAGGAACGCGCTCGAGATGTCCTTGATCGCGCTGCGATTCACCTCGGCGAACCGAACCTGGAGGAGGATCTGGACCGCCGGCGGGGCCACCAAGTTGTCGATGACGGTCGCTCCCGTCCCCTCGGCCAGTTCAATGGCGCGGGCCACGGTGTTGGGATCGCGCACCACGCCGGACAGGGTCACCGCGTTCCCGCTGGCGGTCACCGCGATGTTCTCCTCGGGCATGATGGACTTGATGAACCGCTCCAACCCGGGTGCGTCCGCGGTCACCTCGACGGAATAGAATTTGGGACCTTCCGTGGTCGACCAGAGCAACAGGCTCGTCGTGCCCAGCTGCTTTCCATTGATCAGCAGCTCGGTCGGCGATACCACCACCGCATCCGCGATCTCGGGGTCGCCCAGGGCGAACCGCTCCAGGGTGAAGGGATTGGTCAACAGGAGTGAGGCCCCCTTGGCCACCGAGAGCACTTGCTCCGGTTCCTTCAACACTTGCTGCGCCGCCGCCGCCTGGGAGAAGAGCGCCACGAGGCCCGCCGCGAGCAGCAAATGCCGGATTCGGGACTGCATTCTTCCAGGGAAACGCCGAACGGATTGAATACGCACAGAGACCCTCGGTGATGCGGGTGTGGGGTTGAGGCTAGCGGTCGGAGAACTTGGTGAGCGTCTTCTGCCCTCCCTTGAAGCCTTCGACGATCGTCTCCTGGAATGGCCGGGAGGCCGACTGGGCCGAGACCCGCGGACGCGGCCGCGACGCGCGCGGCCCGACCCGGAGCAGATTGCTGGCTTGCACGCCCTGGGTGACCACAGTTGTGGTGTCGAGGGTGTTCCGCAGGGCCATTTGAATGCGGCCCTGGTTGGCCGCGAGGGCAAGCGTCTCGGCGTCCTCAGGGGACACCAGCACCGTGATGACCGTGACCGATTGGGGCTTCCCCTCGGCGTCGGTCTGGATCGACTGTCCGGCCGCAAGCGCCTGGATGTTCTGGAGGATGACCCGGGTGGTCGACCCTCCTTCGCCCCGATTCATGGTCAGCAACACATCGACCCGGGTGCCGGGGATGACGAAGCCGGCAACGCCTACCACTTCGTCCACGCGCACACTCAGGGCGCGCATCCCGTCGTTGATGATCATCGGGAGGCCGCCGCCACTGCCCTTGGGCGCCAGTTTCCCTTCCAATAAGGGCTCGTTGACTTTGACCGAGGTGATGACTCCGCGCCCCACCGCCTCTTCGACCGAGCCGAGAAACCCTGGCGGCATCACCTCGCCCGGCCACTCGATGGTCTGGACGTCACGTTCGGTCACGATCGACCCGACCGGCATGTCACGAAGCGCCAGCACCACGCGGCCCTTGGGCGGCTCCGCCGAGAGCAGCGGGGTGGTTTGCTGGCGGATGTACGCCAGGGCCAGATACGCCGCGGCCACGCCAAAGCCCAGGGCGAGGACCAGCAGGAGCCACGGTTGCGGTCGTTTCATGGAACGGCCCTAGCCTTCATTCCGCATGGTGAATTCCGTTGCCAACGTCACGACGCCGCCCGGGCTGGCCGAGGCGAGCGCGATGAGGGTGGAGAGGAACCGAAACTGGTACGGGTAGGTGATCCGAACGACCGTGAGATTCCCGGCGCCCGTCTTGAACCCGTTCGGGAACGTGATGGTGGCGGCCGCCGAGTCCAACGCTGCCCGGGCCATGGCGTTCTTGATGGTGAACTCCACATCCGCTTGCGTCACCGCGGGATCGAACACCACCGCTTGGCGGCAGCCCTCGCGGGCGGCATCGGTGAGCACCTGTTGCGAATTCCAGGCCCGCCCAAACTCGATGACCCCGATCAGCATCAAGAGCAGAACCGGGACCACCAAGGCGAATTCGGCCAGGGCCTGCCCGGACTCCGAGCGACTCAATCGGCGGCGTAGGTTCATAAGAGCTTCCCTCCAAAAAACCACCAGATGATCGACCCGATTGCCATGGGCACCGCGTACGGGATCGCCGCGGCACCAGGCGAAGATAACGTCGGTCTCGAGCCGGCGCGGCCCAGGGTGACCAGGTGCACCAACAGTTTCCCCGAGTTGCGCAAGACGCGGACCAGAACCCCGCGCCTGAGCGCATCCCCGACGGCCAGCACCCCCCCAACCACTCCAATCACCAGCAGCGCTCCGAGCAAGTGGCTCGCCCCGAGGAACGCTCCCAGTGCAATCAAGAGCTTGGCATCACCCCCGCCTACAGCCCCCAAAGCAAAGAACGGTATTCCAAGGAGGAAGGCGAAGCCTGCTCCCCAGAACCCGTCCAGGATCGCCTCGAACCCGAATGGGACCCGAAGCGCGAGCGCAACAAGCAGTCCTGCTAGCGTGAGCGCATTGGGGATGCGCCGAGTTCGAAGGTCAAACCACCCGGCGGCAAGGGCCACGGCGACGAACACAATGTCGAAGACCAATTGCACCAGCCGCCTCGGGCTCCCTCCAGCAGAAACCGCAAAGGGCCGGGCGCAGGCGCCCGGCCCTGTTGCGGCCTACCGACTACGGGTTGTACGCTGGCGAATTCGGCGCCGCGTTCAGCGCGTTGGTCGCCGAGGTGAAGACGTCCCCGATGGCGTTCCGGAACAGCACCAGCGTCGCGATGAGCGCGACCGACACGAGCGCGATGATCAAGGCGTACTCGGTCAAGCCTTGCCCGGACTCATCCGCGAGGAAACGGGTGAGCAGGTTCTGCATGTGAGCCTCCTCCTGAGTGGTACGGATAACGACCCTGCATGTGGAAAACGAGTGTCAGGGGGGCAATCATACGTCCGCACCTCGGCGTATGCCTCGTGAACGGTCCGGGAAGCGGCCCTCCTGCTTCGAGCGCGAAAGTACGGCGCAATCGGCATGCCCGCAAGGGGGGCTCGGGGCGATTCTGTAACATGTTGCTATATAATAATTTAGGCAGTTCTCTCTGGATGGGGAGCGGCCTCCCTGTGTCGCGCCGGTGCGGCAAGGTCGTGTGGCCAGCGTCACAGATTTGGCGGAATCAGGATTACCCCCCACCCCCGAACTGCTGGGCACCCCATTTGCGAGAGAAGGCCTACCTTTGTCAGGCCACAGCGTCCGATGCCCTCACCGGGAGCCGACCATCCAGCCCGAACCCGCGCCCAAGAAGTCGATCCAGCCGGCCATCTTCGACCTCGTGTTTCTCACGTGGGCGGTGGTCATTCCGCTGGTGTTCCCTGGGCGTCTCATCAACAGCGACGGGGACCTGGCGCGTCACCTCCGCCTCGGGAGCCACATGCTCGACCACCGCGCCTTCATCCGCGAGGACTTCTTCTCGTGGTCCAAGGCCGGTGAGCCCTTCGTCGCGTTCGAATGGTTGAGTGAGATCATCTATGCCACGGTGCACCGGCTGAGCGGACTGGCCGGAATCGCCATCTTCGCCGGCCTGTTGCTCGCGTTCACCTATGCGCTGCTGGTCCGGTTCCTCCTCCGCCGCGACGTCGACCCGATGTTGGCCTATTTGGTTGGAATGCTGGCAGCCATTGTCGGCGCTATCCACTGGCTGGCCCGTCCCCATCTGGTCACCTTCTTGGCCGTCGTGCTCCTGTTATCCCTGCTCGAGCGCCGGAGCCCGGCCAAGCTCTGGCTCTATGGGCTCCTCTTCGCCATATGGGCCAACCTCCACGGCGGGTTTCTGTTCGGACTGGTGCTCATCGGCATCTATTTCGCCGGATCGCTCGCCGAAGCGCTCACGGCCGAAGAGCCCGAACCATGGCGCGAGCGTGTCCGGCACTATGGTTTGGCGCTGGTGATCGGCACCGCGGCAACGGTGCTCAACCCAAACGGCATCGGGCTCCTGACGCACGTCGTGACGTTCATGGGCGAAGACTTCCTGCACGACGTCACCAACGAGTTCATGTCGCCCAATTTCCATCTCCTGAGTGGAAAGATCTTCTTGTTCGCGCTGGTGCTGGTCATGGCCGGGTTGGGCTTGAGCCGGCGGCGGCCGATCTACCCGCGTCTATTCATGATCCTGGCCAATGTGGCCTTTGCCCTCTTGGCCATGCGGAACATCGCCATCTTCGGGCTCACTGTTCTCCCGGTCCTGGCCTTGCACATCGACCCGGAGTGGCGCCGCCTCAGGGACATCGGGGGCGTGCGCGCCGTGTTCGCGCGCGACGAGGCCCGCCGCACCCCAGGGCGGTGGGCGGCGGGGCTCGCCGTCGTGTTGGTCCTCCTTGGCCTCAACCGCGGCTCGGTCGGTCCCGTCCAAGTCGTGCCCGATACCTTCGACGAGCGGATCTTTCCCGTCGAGGCCGTCGAGCTGGCCCGGGCCGAGGGGATCGAGGGCAACATGTTCCACGAGTTCATCTGGGGTGGCTACCTGCTGCTCCAGTGGCCGGAGCAAAAGGTCTTCATCGACGGCGGCACCGACTACTACGGCACGGAGCTCTACCGCGAGGCGATCGACATCATCACCCTCAAGCCGGGGTGGCGCGACAAGCTGGCTCAACGGGATGTCTCGGTGGTGTTGGTGCCCACGGTGTCGGTGCTGGGCCACGAACTGATTCGGGATCCTGAGTGGCGGGTCCATTATTGCGATACCACCGCGGCGATTCTGCTCCGCGGGCGCCGCGCGGGCCCGCCCGCCGAGGCCCCCGCGACCACCGACCGCGAGACGCTATGGGCCTGCTACCAGGCGACCCTCGCCCGAGACCAGCGGGACGCGACATGAGCCAGCCCGAGGTGGAGTTGGTCCGCGCCGACACGGCCCCCGAAGACGTCACGTCCGCGCCCCGGGCCCGGCATCACTGGTCAGACTGGGCCGGCTTCGTCCTCAATCTGGGGATGGCGGTCTTCATCCTGGCCCGCTCCTGGCGGCTCGGCATCTTCATACTGCCCGGCCTCTGGTATGAGCTCATGGTGGCGGCGTCGTTTCTCATCCGCCGCCCGGCCGTGCGGAAACTGACCGGATGGCTTCCCCGCGTCGCCACCTACGGCGGCAGCCTGCTCATGCTGGCCGTCCTGCAACTGGCGGTGATCTGGTTCCCGGATTGGGCCACGGCCTCGTCCACCGCGTCCCTCCGCATCGGCGGCTCATTGATTTGGCTGCTCGGGACCCTCATCGGCATCTGGCCGTTGTGGTATCTCCGCAAATCATTCAGCTTGGAGCCGCAGGCGCGGAACCTGGTAACGACCGGCCCGTATCGCATCGTCCGGCACCCGATCTACGCCATGTACACGCTCAACTACCTGGGACTCTGGATCTCCCATCTCACCGTCCCGCTCGGGATTGCCCTTGGGGTGTGGTTTGGACTGACGCTCTTGCGCATTCATTACGAGGAGAAAGTACTGACCCAAGCGTTCCCCGCCTACGCCGACTATCGCGACCGGGTTGGCGCCCTCCTACCTCGCATCTTTCGGGCGAGCTCCTAAGCGGGCGGCCCATGGACGAGAGTCTCTACTGGAAGTTTCTCGAACTGGAGCGATCCCACTGGTGGTTCGTGGCGCGGCGGGAGATCCTCATGGCCCTCGCCAACCACTACCTGCCGGCCAAGGGTCGCATTCTCGACGTCGGCTGCGCCACCGGGTTCTTCATCGAAGCCGCCCGCGAGCACTTCGATGCCTGGGGCATCGACCCGTCGCCCACCGCCGTATCCATCTGCCAAGAGCGCGGCCTCACCCAGGTCGTCCAGGGATCCACCGATGACCTCTCGGCGGTGGCGGACAAGCGGTTCGACGCGGTGGGCTTCTTCGATGTCATCGAACATGTCGAGGACGACCTCGGCGCGCTGCAGCACGCCCGCACGGTCCTCACGGATCGGGGCCTCGTGATGATCACCGTGCCGGCGTTCATGTGGCTCTGGTCCGAGCACGATGTCATCAACGAACACAAGCGGCGTTACGTCAAAGCGGAACTGGGCCAGCTCCTCGAGCGGTCAGGGTTCGCGATCGAGCAGCTGACGTACTTCAATTCCTTCCTGTTCCCCTCGGCCGTGCTGGCCCGACTCGGTCGCCGGCTCATCCGGAGTGTGGGCAAGGCCGATCTCAGCATGCCGCCGCCGTGGATGAACCGCCTCATGACCAGGATCTTCGCCAGCGAGCGCCGGCGACTGGTCCCCAATTCCCACCCCCGCGGTTTCCCAACTGGACTCTCCGTCCTCGCCATCGCGAGAAAGCGCCCGTCCTAGGCCGGCGCGCGGCCGCGGTGCCAGCCGGTGGCGATCGCGATCCCCCCGACGCCGATCAGCACGAGGAGTTGCAGCAGCTCGACCGGGTCGGCCAAGGTGAACCGGAAGCCCGCCCGGGGCACCGGAGCCAGATCACCCTGGGCATGATGCGGCGGCCGGCCTGGCCCTCCGGCGAAACCGGCGTCACGCTCGTAGACATCATGGAGACCGACCGTCGTCAGGTACCGGTACCCCGTGAGGGCCTCGGCAAACCGAGCATCTCGTTGGAAATAGGCCAGGTAATCCAGCCGCCGGTCGCCGTTGTCGGGGACATCACGCGCGGTAGACAGGACAAGCAGGAGCCGCGGACGCGACCGCACGACGTCGTCGACCACCGCGTCGATGAAGTTCTGCTCCAAGGCAGAGGCTCGGTCGATGGCGCGATACTGGAGGGGGGCGGGCCTCCCGAAGTCCTCGGCGTAGAGCACCCAGAGAATCCAGAGGCTCGGGAAGCGGAGCGGCCACTCGGCGCCCGCATAGGGAACCAACGGCCACGCGGACCGCATGTTGTAGGACAACACTGCGACCGGTTCTCCGGCGGCGCGCTGATGCACCAGGTCCGCCAGGTCCCAGAATCCACTGTGCAGCTCCACCTGCCCGCCACGAGGCTCCATGGCGCGCCAGCCGGCGGCCACGCTGGCCCCCACGATCGCCGCAACCAGCACCGCCAAGGCCACGGTGCCATAGAGGCGCTCGGCCAGCGAGCGGAGCGGGCGAACGAGGCTGGCGACAAGGACGCCGAGGAGCATGATGGAACACGCAGAGGCCGGATAGAAGTGATAGTTCCAACCCTTCTGTTGAATCGTGGCGACGAGGAGAAGCCCAAGAACCGAGACGGCGAGCCCGGTGGAGAGGCCAGGCCGCGAGGAGGCCTTTCGGAGAGCGAGGTATGCCAGGAGGGCAACGAGCGGAAGTCGCGACCCCTCGCCGAAGAGCAGGGTGACGAGGAACGAGTTCCTGAGAAACGCCAAGTAGGCGCCCCCCATGTCTCGAACCAAGGTGAGATACTGGGGAGTCAGGACAAGAACGGCTCCGGCATAGGCGATCAAGACGCCCAGGACCCAGGCATTCTCGATCCGCACTCTGGGCCGGCTCCGGTGCGCCACAGCCAGCCACCCTTCGAGTGCCACCCACAACACAACGAACTGTGGTTTGAGGGCGACACCGAACCCGGCCATGACCCCAACCACATGCAACGCCCAGCCTGCCGGAGAGTGGTTCATCCGCCTGGCAATGATCACGAAGATGTAGGGCAGGACCAACGCGAGCATCAGGTGCTCGCGCTCGCTGAACACCTCGCCCGGGGCCAGGAACAGCGCCACCGCAGCGAGCACCGTGACCCAGCGACGCCATGCCCGCTCACCAGGGAGCAGCACGCGAAGCCCGAGCTGCAACGCCACGAGCGAGAGGACGAGGATGAGGCCCATGACGATTCGGAACACCAGGATGTCCGGAAGGCCCAGGCCGCGGGCCAGCAGGATGGCTGGGAAGTTGAAGGCCACAATGAGCGGTGGGTTGATCTCAACAACGTCGACGTAGAGCCTGGCCCCGTCGAGCACCCGTGCCGCCGCATAGAGCAAGAACGCGTTGTCAGGGTCTGGAGGCGCCACGAATTCCGAGGCGAGACCGACAATGACACACGTCAAGACGAGCAGACCGAACACCACCGGTCTCTCGAGCACGGCCATTCGCCCGATCGCCCTGACGTTCATCGAGCAGGTGCGAGCAGCGCCGTCAAGTCAGCCCGAAAGCGTTCGAGGACCGGCCCAAACCGCGCGCTGTCCGCCGCCTCCGCGAGATTGGTTTCTTCCGATGGGTCACTCACATACTCGTAGAGCTCCTCCGCCCCGTCTCCGTTCAGAATGTAGTGCATGCGCTCGTTGAGGAGCGATTTCATCGGCCCGCGGCTCACGGGTTGGCTCGGAGGCAGGTTGTGACCCTGCCGGACTTCGGAAAGCAGCGGGGTCTCGCCCAGGGCCGTCCCCCGCCAATGGCGCGCCAGACTTGCGCCTGGGAATGGAGCCGCCTGGTCGATGCCCACCACGTCCAGCACCGTCGCCGGCAGGTCCCGGAGGGTCACCGGCTGCGTGACGCGCATCCCGGAGACCGACGACCCTGGGAGGAGCATCACCAGTGGAACGTGAAGGAGTTCCAAGTAGAGACTGTTCCCATGTTCGTAGAGGCCGTGCTCGCCGAAGAGCTCGCCGTGATCGGAGGCGATGACGACGAGGGTGTTGCGGAGCCGTCCGCGGCGCTGGAGTTCACCAAGGAGATGGTCGACCTGCGCGTCCAAGTAGGCGATGGACGCGTCATAGTAGTTCTCGAGTTCGCTCCCCTCGGTAAACTGCTCGCGAATCGCGTGCGGTGAATAGTACGGCTGGTGAGCGTCCATGTAATTCAAAAATGCAAAGAACGGCCGCTCGCCCGTCGCGGGCAACCACCCGAGAAACTCTCCATTCACATCGGCCGCGTGCTTGGGATGATAGCCTTGCATCGGAAACACCGACCAGTCGAACGCTCGGACCGCGTCCCAGATGTCCCCGAGCGACGCGCTGGCCGCCAGGGCCTGCACGATCCTGGTGTTGGCCAATTGAGCGCTGAAGGACACCTGCGTCATCGACAGACGGTAGTCGCGGAAGAAGTGGAAGCCGCGGGCCATTCCCGCGCGGGCACTGGTGTAATGCACGTTGGCGGTAAAGCCGCCGGTCAGATAGCCGTGCGCACCCAGCACCTCGGCGAGAGTGGGGTACGTGTCGTCCAACGCCGAGAACCAATCGGCGCTGAGTTCGTGAGGGAAACGTCCGGTGAACATGCTGCCGTGCGAGGGGAGGGTCCACGGCGAGGTCGAGATGGCCCAGTCGAACACCACGCCCTGGCTCGCCATCCGTTCGAGCGTCGGAGTCGTCGGGTGGGGGTGGCCATAGAGGCCGAGGCTCGTCGCCCGGACCGTATCCCAAATGATGATGAGGACGTTGGGTCGCCCGGCCGCGGCGGCCGGGAGCCCAGCCACCGCCCGCCGTTCCCGCGCCCCCTCCCAGGCCCGGACGCCCAGCATCGTCGCCGCCAGGACGGCCGCCGCCACGGCGGTAACCCGGGGCAAGAGGACATTGAGCCGCTCCACGCGGCCCGGCCCCGCCAGGACCCGGCTCGTCTGCACCGCAACCCCCAGGGCCACGAGGAGCGCCGCCAGCCGGTGGATCTGCGTGAAGGGCAGGAACAAGCAGAACACCCCGAAGCCGATGCAGCAGACGGTGCGCACCCGGTAGGTCACCACACGCGGCGCCAGCATCGCACCCAGAAAGAGGAGGATGCCCAGCACATTGAAGAGCAGAGCATACGCCGCCGGCGCCATCCACACGACGTGCCGGCTGGCGAAGATCATCCGGCCGAAGACCGCCTCGCGGAGGAGGAGAATCACAACCTCCGCCACCCCCGTCGCGATGCCGCACACGATGGCAAACAGGATGTAGTCTGCGGCCAACCGGACGAGCCGTCGCGACGGGCCGCGTGGCGAGGCCTCAGCCACGCGCGGGCTCCGGGCCGCGATCCCAGCGGGTCACCATGAGAAGCCCGGCGGCGATCAGAAACACGAGCGCATTCACCAGGACCTCCGAATCGAAAAGGGCGATCTGGAGATTGGGAAGCGGCAACGCCTTGATATCCGCCGCATAGCGGCCTTCAGGCCGCAAGGGGCCCGCTCGTACGTGCGCGGCCGGCAAGCGTTCGTAGATGTCATGGTGCGAATCGCTCGTGAGGTAGCGATAGTGGCGCAGCTCCTCCCGGAATCGCACGTCCCGGGACAGGTAGGCGAGGTAGTCGAACCGGCGGGTACCGTTCTCGGGAAGATCCCGCGCATGGGCCAGCACCACCAGCAGGTCCGGGCGGGCGGCGACGATGTCGTCGACCACCGCGGTACGGAGTTTCCGCTCGAGGGGAGACACCTCGGGATAGCGGAGCGGCGGCGGCGCCGCGAGCTGATCGGCGTAGAGTACCATCAGCCACCACAGGCTCGGGAACCGCATGGACCATTCCGCTCCCGTTGAGTAGGCCAGCGGCCAGCCCGACGCCATGGTATGCGACAGGGCAACCAGCCGCACCCGCTCCCCCCGTTGACGCACCATATCGGCCACGTCCCAGTACCCCGAATAGGGCTCGACCGCTTCGCCCCGGGGATCGGCGAGCTTCGTCGCCGCGAAGAGCGCCGACCCCGCCACGGTGGCGATCAGCACGGCTCCCGTGACCACGAAATAGACCCTGGGGGCGAGGGGAGGAACCGGCCTCCGGACGGTCGCCACCAGCACGGCCAGCAGCAGCACGGCCACCCCCAGGCTGGTATAGAAGTGGTACGCCCACCCCTTCTGTTGGATGGTGGCTATCAGCAATAAGGCCGCGAGCGCAACGGCGAGCCCCTGGGCGGCGATGGGCCAGGCGGTCGCGCGCTTGAGCGCCAGGTAGGTCAGCACGGCGAAGAGCGACAGCCGGGCGCCGGGGGTGAACAACAGGGTCACGAGCAGTGGGTTGCGCTCGAACTGGAGATACAAGGCGGCGAGGTCGCCGACTTGCGCGAGATACGCGGGCGCCAGCCACACCACCAGGAGGGGATAGGATACGACCAGGAGGATCACCCACGCGCTCTCGGTTCTGATTCTCGGGGCTGCCCGGCGAGCGAAGAAGAGCCACATCTCGAGCGCCACCCAGAGCAGGACGAACTGGGGCTTGAGCGCAAATCCGACACCGCCCATGACACCAACCAGGTGGAGGGCGCGGCCTGTGGGTGCGCGATCCATCGCCCGCGCGATCACCACCAACATGTAGGGCAGCACCAGGGCCAGGATCAGGTGCTCGCGCTCGGTGAAGGCGTCGCCGGGGAGGAGAAACACGACGAAGACCAACACCAAGGTCAGAAACCGGCGGAGCGAGACCCGTTCCCGCTCGCAAATGGCCCGGAGCCCGACCTGGGAAGCCCCGAGCGAAAGCCCGAGGACTAGGACGACGCCCAGCCGGAAGACGAGGAGATCGGAGATGCCGAGGGCACGGGCCACGAGGATGGCAGGAAAGTTCAGCGCCACCACCAGGGGCGGGTTGATCTCGATCAGGTCCACATAGAGTTGGAAGCCGTCGAGCACTCGGCCCGCCGCGAAGAGCAGAAAGGCATCGTTTACCCCGGGGAGCGTGACCAGCTCGGCGACGATGCCCAGCAGCACCATAGAGGCGACGAGGCCGGCGAAACGGCCTGGACGAACCAGAGCATCCATCCACGGCCGAGGCGGATCAGCCCCGCCCTCGTCCAACGCGGGGGCAGGGGCAGGGGCGGGGGCAGGGACGGGCCCTCCGACGGGGCGCTGCTTGGCGACGATGACCTCCGCTGGTCGGCGTGCTGGAAGACTCTGGCCCGAATGATTCGGGCGAGTCAAGACCGGGAATCACCAGAGGAACGGCAAGACCAATGCCCGAGAGCCCCTCCGAGCGGGCTCCCAGCCACACAAAACCCCCGGGTCATCCATCGACCTCGGGGTCAGCGCATCCGGACGGACGGGAATCGCCTCCCGACAGGCACGGGGTTACTGCTGCAGCGCCTCGCGAAGCGGCGTCACCGACACCACCTCGTGTTCTGGGACCAAGACATGGGGATGCTCGGCCTTGACCCCGAATTTCTGGGTCCGCTCGAGAAACGCTTCCCGCGGTCCGTCACCATCATCCGGCCGATGCATCGCCACATCGAGGAGATGCACCCCTCGCTGGTCGGTGTGGTGAAACCGACCCACCATGGTGCGACGATCGACACACTCGACCACCACGGTGATCCCGTGCAACGGCTCGTGGCCCGGATGAAAGACATGCCCGCTCACGGCGTTCCCTAGTCCTCAACCTGAGCGGCGCAGTGCTTTTCGAACTCAGCCGTCAGGTCCCTGGCAATCTCCTCGGGACTCCGGCCCTCGATCATGTGCCGGTGCATGATATACACCACTTCCCCATCCCGGAGGAGCGCCATCGACGGCGAACTCGGCTGGTACTCGCCGAAATAGCTCCGGGCCCGCGCCGTGGCATCGGTGTCCTGGCCGGCGAACACGCTGTAGACGGCCTGGGGAGTGACGGCATGCTTGAGGGCCAGCCGAAGTGCGGGGCGCGCCATACCTGCGGCGCACCCGCAGACGGAGTTCACGAACACGAGCGTCGTGCCGCTTTGGTTCGCCAGAGCTTGGTCGACTTCGGCCACGGTGCGGAGTTCTTTGGCGCCGAGTTGGACGGTCTCTTCTCGCATGGGCGCTACCAATTGGGGGTCGTACATCATGTCTATCAATCTCCTTACAGAAACGGATGGTCTATTCGGTGCTGACCGGGTCACTCACGCCCGCGAGCGCGGCCCGAAGCGTGTGCCACGAGAGGCTCGCGCACTTGACCCGAACCGGGAACTCGGACACGCCGCTGAAGACGGCGAGTTTGCCCAGGGTCGAGGGGGCGGCGCCGGGATCGCTCTTTCCGGTCACCAGGTCCTGAAACTTGCCGGCCAGTTGGTCGGCCTCGCCGGTTGTCTTGCCCTTCACCGCCTCGGTCATCATGGATGCCGAGGCCTTCGAGATCGCGCACCCCGACCCCTGAAAGGAAACGTCGGCGATCCGGTCGCCGTCGACACGAAGCCAGACGGTTAGCTTGTCGCCGCAGAGCGGGTTGTAGCCCTCGGCCCGGCGATTGGCCTCGTCGAGCGAGCGAAAGTTTCGCGGCGAGCGGTTGTGATCGAGAATCACGCTCTGGTACAGGTCCCTCAAATCCTCCATCTAGAGGAAGAGCTCCCGGGCTTTGACCAGCCCGTGCACCATGGCATCAACCTCGTCTCGCGTGTTGTAGAGGGCGAATGATGCCCTGACGGTGGCCGAAACCCCGAAGTGGTCCATGACCGGTTGGGCACAGTGGTGGCCCGCGCGCACGGCCACGCCCTCCCGGTCGAGCACGGTGCCCAGGTCGTGCGGATGGATCGGGTCCATGACGAAGCTCAAGACCCCGGTCCGCGCCTTGGCGGTGCCAATGAGCCGCACACCCTCGACCTCGAGCACCCGCTCTGTGGCGTACGCCAAGAGGTCGTGCTCGTAGCCCGCCAGCGCCTGGTAATCGATGGTCTTGAGATAGTCGATGGTCGCACCCAATCCGATGGCCTCGGCGATGGCCGGGGTGCCGGCCTCGAACCGGGCCGGCGGCGCCGCATAGGTCGTCCCGGAAAACCGCACCGATTCGATCATGTCTCCGCCACCCTGGTAGGGCGGCATGCGCTCGAGCAACGCGGTCTTGCCATAGACGACTCCGATCCCCGTCGGCCCGAACATCTTGTGGCCGGAGCACACGAAGAAATCGCAATCCAGGTCCTGGACGTCGACCGGGATGTGTGGCGCCGATTGGGCGCCGTCGATGACCACCGAGACGCCGGCCGCGTGGGCCTGGGCGACCAGCGACTTGACCGGGTTGATGGTCCCGAGCGCATTCGAGATGTGCACCACCGCGAACAGCTTGGTCCTGGGGGTGAGCAGCCGCTCGAAGGCTTCGAGATCGAGGTCGCCCTGGTCAGTGATGGGGACCACCCGGAGGCGGGCGCCGGTCGCTTCGCAGAGCATTTGCCACGGTACGATGTTTGAGTGGTGCTCCATTTCGGTAACGAGCACCTCATCGCCCGAAGACACCGCCATCCGCCCAAAACTCTGGGCGATCAAGTTGATGCCCTCGGTGGTTCCCCGGACGAAGATGATTTCACGGTCATCTTGGGCGTTCAAGAAGGCGCGCACCTTGGAGCGCGCCGCATCATAGGCGGCGGTCGCCCGTTCGCTCAAGGCGTGGAGCCCGCGGTGCACGTTGGCGTGATCGGCTTGGTAGTAAGCCGTCATCGCGTCGATCACCACCTTGGGCTTCTGGCTGCTCGCGGCGTTGTCCAGGTAGGCGAGCGGATGCCCGTAGACGCGTTGGGCCAGGATCGGGAAGTCGCCCCGCACCCGGGCGACATCGAACCCGGCGCCGCTCGTCGGCGCCCGCTGCGGGACGGGCTCGGAGGTCGTGGTCACGCGGCGGGCCGCTTCCCCCCCCACTGCAGCCGATCACGCACCAAGCCTTCCAAGTGCTCGGCTACTGCCGGCACATGAATCTCCTCGATCACATCCGCGGCGAACCCATAGGTGACCATGGTGCGAGCTTGGGACAGGGGAATGCCCCGGGTTCGGCAGTAGAACAGCGCCATCTCATCCAGCTGACCGACGGTGGCTCCATGGGTGCACTTCACGTCGTCGGCAAAGATCTCCAGTTGCGGCTTGGTATCGACCTTGGCCTTGTCGGAGAGCAGCAGGTTCATGTTGGTCTGCTTGCCGTCGGTCTGTTGGGCCTCGGGGCGCACGAACACCTTGCCGTTGAACACGGCGTGGGAGCGGTCATCCAGCATGCCTTTGTACACCTCGTGGCTGGTGCAGGACGGCTTGGCGTGTTCGATTCGGGTCTGATGGTCGACGTGCTGCGTCCCGTGCCCTATATACAGGCCGTTCAAGGTGGCGTGGGCACCCTCGCCATCGAGCACGGTGTACACATTGGTCCGGGACAGGGCGGCGCCCAGCGCAAACGAGAAGGATTCGAAGTGGCTCGAACGCGCCTGGTGCGCCTCGATGGTTTCGATGTGGAAGGCGGCTTCGCTCTCGCGCTGCACCTTGTAATGATTGAGGCGCGCGCCTTCGCCCAGGCTGATTTCAGTCACGGCGTTGGTGAGATACCGACCGTCGGTGAGCGACACATGGCTCTCGATGACCGTCGCTTGGGCGTGACGCTCGACCACAATGAGGTTCCTCGGGTGCGCGGCGCCCTCCGCTGCCTCGCGCGACGTCACAAACAGCACGTGGAGCGGGGGCTCCACCACCGCCTCCCGCGGAAGGTGCACAACCGCACCGTCCGTGTGGAGCGCCGTGTTCAGCTCCGTGAACGGACTCGGCGCGTTGACGGCCAGCGTGGTCAAGTGGGCTCGCACCATGGCGGGGTCGGCCAGCTGCGCCTCTCGCAGGCTGCCGACGCGAACCTCAGACGAGAACCCCTCGAGGGCCGACAGACTCGGCACGAAATGGCCGTTCACGAACACCAGCCTGGGCCATTCCTCATGCGCAAAGAGGTATGGGCGAATGTCGTCGAGCGATGGAAGCGGATCGGCCGCCGGAAGCAGCGGGAACTCGGCCTTGGCAATCGGCTGGACGTTGGTGAACCGCCAGTCCTCATGCTTTCGGCCAGGGAACCCTGCGTGCGCGAAGCGGTCGAGGGCGGCCTCACGGACCGGCCACACCCAGGTGCCTCGGCCCCCGCCGTTCTTGGCCAACGACGCAAAGGAAGCCCGATAGGTATCGATGGTCACGCCGCCACCTCTTGGACCCAGTCGTATCCCCTTTCCTCCAGCTCCAAAGCCAACTCCTTCCCGCCGGACTTGACCACCCGACCACCGAAGAGCACGTGCACGTAATCGGGCACGATGTAGTTCAGGAGCCGCTGGTAGTGGGTGACGACGATGGTGGCGTTGTCGGGCCGGCGCAGCTTGTTGACGCCCTCGGCAACGATCTTCAGCGCGTCGATATCCAGCCCCGAATCGGTCTCGTCCAAAATGGCCAACTTGGGCTCGAGCACCGCCATCTGGAGGATTTCGTTTCGTTTCTTTTCGCCTCCCGAGAACCCGGCGTTCACCGCCCGGCTCAGGATCTCCGGCCCCCAACGCACATGCGCGAGCTTCTCGTTCATCAGGTCCATGAAATCGATGGGATCAAGTTCCTCGAGGCCGTGGCGCTTGCGCTTCTCGTTATACGCGGCCCGCAGGAAGTAGGCGTTGGTCACGCCGGGAATCTCGACCGGGTATTGGAAGGCCAAGAACAACCCGGCAGCCGCCCGTTCATCGGGATCGAGCTCGAACAGGTCCTGGCCCTCGAAACTGATGGCGCCTTCGGTGATCTCGAACGCGGGATGGCCGGCGATGACCTGGGCCAAGGTGCTCTTCCCCGATCCATTGGGGCCCATGACGGCGTGCACTTCACCGGCGTTCACGGAGAGGCTCACCCCCTTCAGGATGGGCGTGTCCTCGGCCTTGGCATGCAAATTGGTGATTTCAAGCACTCTGTCGAATCCTCGGTATGAGGCGGCTCTCCGTGAGCGGCCGAATGGTTATCCAACACTGCCTTCGAGACTGATACCCAACAGCTTCTGGGCCTCGACCGCGAACTCCATCGGCAAAGTCTGGAACACGTCCTTGCAGAAACCGTTGACGATCATGGAAATCGCGTCCTCGGTGTCGAGCCCCCGCTGGTGACAGTAGAAGATCTGGTCCTCCCCGATCTTGGCGGTCGACGCCTCGTGCTCCACGGCGGCAGTCGGGTTTTGGACGTCGATGTAGGGGAACGTATGCGCCCCGCATTTGTTGCCGATCAACATGGAATCGCACTGGGTGTAGTTTCGGGCCCCGTCGGCCTTGGGCAGCACTTTCACCAGGCCACGATAGCTGTTGTTGCCGTGGCCGGCGGAGATGCCCTTCGAAATGATGGTGCTCCGGGTGTTCCGGCCCAGGTGGATCATCTTGGTGCCCGTGTCCGCCTGTTGCCGGTTATTCGCCACCGCCACGGAATAGAACTCGCCGATCGCATTGTCGCCCTGGAGGATGACGCTGGGGTACTTCCAGGTGATGGCGGACCCCGTTTCGACCTGAGTCCAGGTGATGCGGGAGTTCCGGCCGGCGCACTTGCCGCGCTTGGTGACGAAGTTGTAGATGCCGCCCACGCCGTGCTCATTCCCGGCGTACCAGTTCTGCACGGTGGAGTACTTGATGGTTGCGTCATCGAGCGCCACCAGCTCCACCACGGCGGCATGGAGCTGGTTCGTGTCGCGCATGGGCGCGGTACAGCCCTCGAGGTAGCTCACCGACGCGCCCTCTTCGGCGATGATGAGGGTGCGCTCGAACTGCCCCGTATCGGCGGTATTGATGCGGAAGTAGGTCGACAGCTCCATGGGGCACTGCACCCCCTTCGGCACGAACACGAAGGACCCGTCACTGAACACCGCGGCGTTGAGAGCCGCGAAGAAGTTGTCCGTCGGGGGCACGACCGACCCCAGGTAGCGCTCGACCAGCTCCGGATGCTCGTGCACGGCCTCCGAGAACGAGCAAAAGATGATGCCCTGCTTGGCCAGCGACTCCTTGTAGGTTGTGGCCACCGACACGCTGTCGAAAATCGCGTCGACGGCGACGCCGGCGAGGCGTTCCTGCTCCGCCAGCGGGATGCCCAGCTTCTCGTAGGTCTCCAGCAGCTTGGGGTCGACCTCATCCAAGCTCCCCAGTGGTTTCGTCGTCTTGGGAGCGGCGTAATAGATGATGTCCTGATAGTCGATCGGTTCGTAGGTGACATTCGGCCAGTGGGGTTCCGTCATCTTGAGCCAGCCCCGATAGGCCTTGAGGCGCCACTCGAGCATGAACTCCGGCTCGCCCTTCTTGGCCGAAATCAGCCGAATCGTGTCCTCATTGAGCCCGCGCGGCACCACATCTGACTCGATCTCTGTGGTAAAGCCGTATTTGTACTGGCGACCCTGAACCAGTGATTCAACCGATTCGCTCATGGAGTATCCTGTTCCTCTTGAAGACCTGGCGTGTCCCCCGCGGCCCCCGCCGGCATGAATTGCACGTGATAGGCGCACGAGGCGCACCCGCCCAGCACATGGGTCCGACGCTCGACCTCTGCGGAGAAGACGTCGGCCAGAAACTTGCGTTCAGCGGCACACAGTTCCGGGAAGCGCTCGGCGACCGCCAGCAGCGCGCAGTTGTGCTCGGTGAGCACCCCGCCCTCGGCGCCACCTTCCCATTCGGCCATGAACCCCTCGTCGGAGAGCACCTGGGCCACCAGCTCGAACCGCCTCGGGCCGCTCACACCCTCGAGATCCAGCTCCAAGCGGCGCTGCAGATGTTCGAAGTGGCGTTCCAGCAGCCGCACCGCCTCGGCCCGGCCCTCCCGCTCGACCAGATGATCCAGCAACTCTGTCAGAGTCTCCTGGTAGCGCCGTGGAAAGAGCGCCTCTCCGCCCGGCGACAGCCGGTACACGAAGACCGGCGCCCCCACGCCCCGCTGCTGCCGGTCGTACCCGATCAACGCCTCGGCCTCCAGCTCCCGCAGGTGATGGCGGATGGCATTCAAAGAGAGATCGAGCTTCTCCGCCAACTCCTTGGCCGTGAGCCCCTGAGAGCGCTTGAGCTCCACCAGGATCGACCCCCGGCGCCCGCGGTATCCGACCGGGAGCCCCGCGGCTTCCTTGAGTTTTGAGACCGATAGCGCCATGGCTGAATGCTACCTCAGATCGTCTGCATTGTCAATTTAATATAGCATTTTTGGTGTAAACTTGTAAACTATTGTCGCAAAATGATATAGAGTATTAGGCCTGGTTGGTGACTTGTGGGAGAGGCCGGCAAACACGAGATTGGGACCCCCGGCCCCACCCCGATCGAAAGGTGCCCATGACGGTCCACCGCATTCGCCTCCTGGGCGATCCCATCCTCCGCACCCGCTGCGACCCCATCACGAAGCCCCAGTCCGCGGCGGTTCGGATGATCCTGGATGACCTCCGCGACACCCTCAGGGACTGGCAATCGCGCTTTGGCAGCGGGCGCGCGATCGCGGCCCCCCAGATCGGCGCGCCGGTCAGGATCGTCTACGTCGAAATGGACAACCCCTGGGCCCTCATCAACCCGGAAATCGTCGATATCGGCACCGAGGACTACACCGTCTGGGATGATTGCTTCTCGTTCCCGCAGCTGCTGGTTCGGGTCTCCCGCGCCTACCACATCAAGGTCAAGTACCAGGACGTCAAGGGAGCAGAACACGTGGTGGACGTCGAGGGCGACCGCGCCGAGTTGTTGCAGCACGAAATCGATCATCTCGACGGCGTGCTGGCTGTGGATCGCCCAGACGGCCTGGATCCCTACTGCCTCCGGGAAGAGTGGAACCGCCACTACGCGTCGAAGGGCCGCTACGGCACGCCCGAACCCCGGACCATTGCCTACGGGACCCCCATTCCAGGGCTTCTCTGACCACCACCAGCGTCTCCTCCGCCCCCGGCCCGAGGCAGGCCTCCTAGACTGGTTCGGAGACCCCCTGTGCCGTCGACCGATTCTCCCATGCGCACTCGATCTGTCGCCTTCGCACCCAAGGATGCCCCGCTCCGCGAGGACGTGAGGCAGCTCGGAGCCATGGTCGGCGACATGCTCCGCGAGCAAGGTGGAGAGCCTTTTTACCAACAGGTCGAGGCGGCGCGTCGCGCTGCGATCGCGCGGCGGGAAGGAGATCCCAACGCCAGTGCCGACCTCGCCGGCTTACTCGAAGAGCTCGCCCCACCCGATGCCGCCGAACTCGTGCGGGCCTTTGCCGCCTATTTCCAGGTGGTCAACCTCGCCGAGCAGGTGCACCGCATCCGGCGGCGGCGCGAGTATCTCCGATCGGATGCCAAGCCACAGCCAGGGAGCCTGGAGGACGTCGTGCGGCGCCTCCAGAGCGAGGGCGCGAGCCTCGAGTCGGTAGAGCACCTGCTGGGCAGAGTATGGATCGAGCCGGTCTTCACCGCCCACCCCACCGAAGCAACCCGGCGCACCATCCTCGAGAAAGAGCAACGCATCGCCCGGTCGCTGGTCGAGCGGCTCGATCCCTCCCTCACCATCCCGGAGCGACGACGCACCCTGGCGAGAATCCGGACGGAGATCACCGCGACGTGGCAGACCGAGACCCATCCCACCCTCCGCCCCACGGTCGTGGACGAGCTGGAGCATGTGCTGTTCTACGCGATCGATATTCTCTACCGCATCGTTCCGCCGTTCTACGAGGCGCTCGCCGCCTCCCTCGCATCGACCTTCGACACCCCGCTGGCCCCCGACCGGATGCCGCCGATCCTCGGCTTCGCCTCCTGGGTCGGCGGCGACATGGACGGCAACCCGAACGTCACCGCGCAGACCATTCGCACCACCCTGGCGCGCCAACGCGCCCTCATCCTCGATCGCTACCGTCGCGAGATCGGGAGCCTGGCAGGGCTCCTCAGCCAGACCCGCTCCCGCGTGGGGGTGGACGCCGGCATCCTGGAACGGATCCAGGACTACGGCGCCCGATCGCCCCACGTGCTCGAAGCCGTCCCGCCCCGGCATCGAGATATGCCGTACCGGGTGTTCCTGCGGCTGGTCGCGGCCCGGTTGGTCGCCACCGCCGGACAAACGACGGGGGCAGGGGCAGGGGCAGGGGCAGGGGCAGCAGCGTACGAAGGACCGGATGCACTCGAAGAGGACGTGGCCGCGGTCGCGCAGAGCCTTCGAGCCCATCGGGGCGACCATGCGGGACTCTTCGCGGTGGAACGCGCCATCCGCCGCATTCGGACATTCGGATTTCATCTGGCCACCCTGGATGTGCGCCAGGACGCGCTCGTTCACCGACGGGTCCTCGGCCGGCTCTTAGGCGAGACGGGGTGGCAGGGCTCGTCGAGCGAGGCACGCGCCGAACGGATCAGCCAGGTGCTTCGCGACGGTCAGGGCCCCGCGGGCGACCCGGACCCGGAGGGCGAGGAGACGCTCGAGGTCTTTCGTGCCATCGCCGAGGGCCAGCGCGATCATGGTCCGCGCGCCGTTGGCCCGTTCATCATCAGCATGGCCGAGGGACCGGATGATGTTCTGGCCGTGCTGCTGTTGGCTCAATGGAGTCGCCTCAGCCCCCGCTCCGGCATGCGAGGGCCCACCGACCCGGGAGTACCGCTCGACGTGGCACCACTGTTCGAGACCGTAGACGATCTGCGCCAGGCGCCGGCCATTCTCGATGCCCTCTTCGCCGATGGCGTCTACCGCGCGCACCTCGCGACCCGAGGGAATCGGCAGACGGTGATGCTGGGGTATTCCGACAGCAACAAGGACGGTGGCCTTGCCGCCTCGCGCTGGGCGCTGTATCGCGCACAGGAAGCGTTGATCGCAACCGCCGACGCGGCGGGGGTGGACCTGACCCTCTTTCATGGCCGTGGTGGCACGATCAGTCGCGGTGGCGGGCGGGTGGACCGGGCGATCCGCGCAGCGCCACGGGGAGCGGTTCGGGGCCGGCTCCGCCTGACCGAGCAGGGCGAAGTGATCAACGAGAAATATGGCCTCCGCAGCATCGCCCTCAGGACGCTCGAACAAATGACCGCCGCTGTGCTTCACGCGAGCAGCAGGCCCAGACCCATCGATCCGCGCGAGGCCGGGTGGCATGCCATGATGGACCTGCTCGCCGGCACGAGCCGCACGGCCTACCGGGCGTTGGTCTACGACGACCCCCTGTTCTACGACTACTTCCGCTCGGCAACGCCGATCGACGTCATCGAGCAGATGCGCATTGCGTCGCGCCCCCCCTCACGCCGCGCGGGCACCGGGGTGGAGAATCTTCGGGCCATCCCGTGGGTCTTTGCCTGGATGCAGAGCCGCCACCTGCTGCCCGGGTGGTACGGCCTCGGCCGGGGCCTCGACGCGGTGGTCGACCGCCATGGAGCCGAGGCCACCATGGAGATGGTTCGTGACTGGCCTTTCCTTCGAGCCCTGCTCGACGATGCCGAAATGGTCCTCGCCAAGGCCGACATGGGGATCGCCGCCCACTACGCCGCCCTGGCCGGCGACAGCGGTGTCGATGTCTTCGCCGGCATTCGCGCCGAGTACGATCGAACGGTGCACGCGCTCCTTTCCCTGAAAGGAACCAACGACATTTTGGATGACGACCCGGTGCTTCGTCGCTCGATCCGTCTTCGAAATCCCTATGTCGATCCGATGAGCCTGCTCCAGGTCGACCTGTTGCGCCGCTGGCGTGCCACCGGGCGGCAGGACTCCGATCTCTTTCAGGCGCTGCTCACCTCGGTCAACGGCATCGCACACGGCCTGCGCAATACCGGATAAGACTGGAGCCGACGCGACATGATCGGCTGGGAAGGGTCCGCCATCCTCATCGGGGTGGGGCTCATCGCCGGCGCGTTCAATGTGATCGCCGGAGGCGGCTCACTCCTGACCTTGCCCGTGCTCATCTTCCTCGGCCTGCCGCCAACGGTCGCGAACGGCACCAACCGGGTGGCCATTCTGGTTCAGAATGTCGGGGCGGTCTCGAGTTTTGCGCGCCACCGGGTCATCGACTGGCGGTGGATCCCGCGGGCCGGGGCGCCGGCCGTCGTGGGCGCGGTCCTCGGGACCTGGCTTGCCGTGCGAATCGGAGACGATGCCTTTCGCCGGCTGTTGGCCGGTGTCATCGTGCTCGTCGCCGCGTGGACCCTGTGGGATCCCTTGAAACACCGACCCCGACCGGTCGAGCCGATGCACGGCTGGGGGGTTGGAACGGCCGTCGCGTTCTTTTTGATCGGGGTGTACGGCGGATTCGTTCAGGCAGGTGTGGGGTTCATTATCCTAGCCGTGGCCACCACCCGCGGGTTGGACTTGGTTCGGGGAAATGCCCTCAAGGTCCTCGTGGTGCTGATGTTCACCCCGCTGGCGTTGCTGCTCTTCAGTCTGAGCGACAAGGTCCACTGGTTGGCCGGCACGGCGCTCGCCGCCGGCAATCTGCTGGGCGGTCTCGTCGGGGTGCACCTGAGCATCCTGAAAGGACACCGGTGGATCCGGCGGGTTGTCCTGGTGACGGTTCTTCTCTTCGCCATCCGACTCTGGGTGATGCCCTGAGCCGCTGTCCGCTTTCAGAACCAACGCCCGATGCGAATGAAGAACGCGCCACGATCGTCCTCGGTCACCCCGTACTCGAATCGCAGCGGCCCGAGGGGAGTCTCGGCGCCGAGGCCAAAGCGCGCACCCACCAGCCAGTCGTCCGAGCCCAAGAGCGCTCCGTCGCGGGCGGTGCGCCCCACCACCACCTCCACCCGCGCGTGGAGAATCCGGATGACCGGGTAGGTGAGCGCGGTTCCAACCACCACCTCCCGATTCCCGCGCCGCTCCCCCAGTCCGAGTCCCGGGAAGCCAAGCTCCCCACCCAGCGGGAACTCCAGGTCGAGCGGCAGATCCTCGCCCCACCCGACCCGAAAGCGCGGCCGGATTCTGAGGGCGCCGACGCTCGCCGTGGCGATCCCCTCGGCCTCGACCCGTTGGTAGCGGCCGGTCCAGGTCCCGCTCGCCAAAAACAGCCGCTCCGCGGCACGCCCGAGTTTGACGACCTCGAGCCTCGCACCCGCCGTCGAGCGCTTCGGCGCGCCGGCCTCGTCCCAGGCATGGGCGACCCCTCCCACCGCCAGCGACCAGCCACCTGGGAACAGCCGCTCCAGGCCCGCGAAGCCGCTCACTCCATCCACCTCCAACACGGGGAGTTCCTCGCCCGTGGCATCGAACTCACGGATGTCGTCGTCGAAGCCGCGCACACTGATGATCGGAGAGAGGAACTGCGAGCCGATGCGGATGTGCTGGCGGACGGCGAGTTCGAGACCTTGCCTGAACCGGCCCAAGGTGAGGACCGCGCCTGCCTCGAGCCCCGACCCTGCGAGATCGCGATCGAGCCCCCCGACCCAGAGCCGGCCGCCGAGCTCGTTATCGTAGGCCAGCCCCAGCCCGGCAAGCCGGGAGGGCGTCGGGGCGACCTTGAGGTCGAAGGCCACCGAATCAGATTCACCCGATGGACCCAGCCACAGACTCTTGAACGACTCGGTGTCGGCGAGCCGCACCAGACGGCGCTTGAGGGCGAGCGTATCGATTGCGGCGCCCGGTTTGAGGCCGAGGAGTCGCTGCACGGTCCGGAGTTCCGAGCGGGTCGCACCCGAGGCGGACACGCGGGCAACCCGCCGCGGCACCACCCCGGACTCGGGGGGCGTCTCGCGGGGAAGGCACGAGTCATCGCCGCTGAGCACCGTGTCCGCGGCCCGGTGTCCGCGGGCAATCACCGTTGCGATGGTGGCCGGGGAGAAATCGAGGCTCTTGAACCCGGTGAGGTCCGGTTCGATGAGGAGATCCCCGGCGTTCTTGGACGCCGGGGGTTGCTGAAACAGGAATCCCAACAGGTGGTCCGCCAACTCGAGCGGCGAGAAGTAGTCGATTGAATCCGAGAGCGCTTCGGTGGTGTTCGACACGATGACCCGTTGCGCACCAGCGTCACGGGCGACTCGAATCGGGATGTTCTCCGACAGTCCGCCATCGATGAGGACCATGCTGTCGAGAGCCACCGGCTCGAAGAGGAGCGGGATCGCAATGCTCGCACGGATCGCCTGCGCCAAGTCCCCATCAGCCAACACCACCGCGCGGCGGTCGTGGAGGGCGGTGGCGACCGCACGGAACGGAAGAGGGAGAGCGTCGAAGTCGCCCCGGGCCAGCAGATTGCCACGGAGCATGGCGGCATTGAGCAGCGCGTTGACGCGGAGTTCGTCGACCGCGGCAGCTTGGAGGTGAAACCCCCGTTCACCTTGCTCCCAGACCACCAGCGGCTGAAACCGTCCGAGGGAGCGGGGAGCGCGGGGAGCGTAAGCGAGAAAGACATCGGACAACGGAAGGACCCTGGCCATCGAGTCGATGGCCCGTCCGCTGTATCCGCTCGCGTAGAGGGCGCCAATCAGCGCCCCCATGCTCGTTCCCACGACCAGATCCGGGCGGATGGCCAAGCTATCGAGGACCCGGAGGACCCCAATATGGGCGAGCCCCTTGGCACCGCCGCCGGAGAGCACCAGTGCCGTTCGCGCCGGCCGGCACACCTGCGCCCCGAGCGAAGCCGGGCCCGGTGCCAGCAGCAGCGCGCCGATCAGGAATCCCTGAAGACCGCGTTGAAACATGGCCGCAATCTAACGCGCGCCACACCTCACCCTCGGTCCGGATCGCTAGGCCATGCGCGCCCCTTGCGCCCGTTGGATGCCATCCTTATACCTTTCGGCTCGGTCACGGCCTGGCGCCGCGCGCCGGCCAAAGCCCTGAGGGAGTAACAGAATGACGTACGTGATCGCTGAGCCTTGTATCGGTGTGAAGGACCGCGGCTGTGTGGACGTGTGCCCGGTCGATTGCATCTATGAAGGCGAAGACATGCTCTACATCCACCCCGACGAGTGCATCGATTGCGGGGCCTGCGAACCGGAGTGCCCCGTCACCGCTATCTTCCCGGAAGAGGATGTCCCGCAAGAGTGGACCGACTACATCGAGAAGAACCGAGTCGTATTCGAAGGTGACACCCCGCCCGGGCCCCCGAATCGCTGATCCGCCCGCCATGGTGCGCCAGCCACGCCACCCTGCCCTCCAGCTTGCTCACCAGCCCCAACGTCGCGCCGCGCGGCCCCCGCCCCAGTCATCCCAATGAGTGACAACGCCCGGCCCCAATCCCCGGCCCGTATGAAGCACGCAGGATGGATCCTGCTCGTCGCCCTCTGGTTTGCGGTGATGACCGGGTTCACCGAGTCGGCGATTCTCTTGGGCAGAAAGTACATTCTCGGCCGGTATCTGTTCTGGGGTCCGGATACCGTGTGGCTCCGCCCGCTGGCGTACACCCTGCTCTTCTCCGGCCCAGCCATCGGCCTGGCCCTGGTCGCCACCGCCTGGCCGAAGGCACGTTCGCGCCGCCTGGTTGTGTTCGTGCTCGCCCTGCTCAGTTTTGGGAGCCTGGTGGTTGGCGTCCGGGGGCTCTACCCGCTGGCCAAGGCACTGGTGGCCCTCGGGTTGGCGGTCCAAACCGCGCGCATGGTCGAGGCCCGCCCCGACGGCTTCACTCGCTTGGTGCGGCGCAGCGTGATCGCCCTGGTCATGACCATTGCTCTCCTCGCCGCCGCCATGCAGTCCGTGCCGCGCCTCGGCGAGCGTGCCGCCATCGCGCGGCTGGTCCCCACTCGGGCGGACGTGCCAAACATTCTCTTGATCGTCCTCGACACGGTCCGCGCCGCCAATCTCAGTTTGCATGGCTACGAACGCCCCACGACCCCCTTCCTCGAACAGATCGCCCTACAGAGCGTCGTGTTCGATCGGGCCATCGCAACCAGCCCATGGACGCTCCCGACGCACGCGAGCCTCTTTACCGGGCGGGTGCCCTCGGAGTTGGGTGTCGGGTACGAGAATAGCCTCGATGGCACCTACCCGACATTGGCGGAGCACCTTCAGGCCGCAGGCTATGTGACCGCCGGGATCGTGGCCAACGTGCATTACGGCAGCGCCGAGACCGGACTGAACCGCGGGTTCATTCGCTACGAGGACTATCAGCCGTTCTACGACCGGCTATGGAACCACACCTGGCTCGCCCAGTCGTACAGCGCACGACGACTGGTGCGGGCGCGATCGCTCGGGAGCATGGTGGCCGCGCTGAGGCCTCAGCAGTGGTCGGTCAGGCCGGTTCCGTGGGTGAGACCCCGCCCGGCGGAGGAGATCACCGACGCCTTTCTCCGCTGGCACGCCGGTGTCGATCGACCGTTCTTTGCATTTATCAACTATTTCGACGCCCACGCCCCCTACCGCTCCCCTCAGCCGTCCAGGTTCGGAGGCGGCGTCAAGCGCGTCGATCTCTATGACGCCGCCATCGCCTACGTCGACGAACAGGTCGAGCGACTGCTCCACGGCCTGGATGAACGCGGCGCCTTGGACAACACCGTGGTGATCATCACCTCGGACCATGGGGAACAATTCGGGGAGCACAATCTCACCACGCATGGCAATAGCCTGTACACCCAGCTCCTCCATGTTCCGCTGCTGATACGGTATCCGGCACGAGTCCCAGCGGGCGGGCGGGTCGGCCACTCCGTCGGCCTCCTCGATCTTCCGCGCACCATCCTCGACCTCGCTGGCGTACCGGGCAAGGGGGCGATGCCCGGCACATCACTGGCACGCCATTGGACTGAGCCGGCGGGACCGGACGAGCGCACGGGAAGCGGGGGCATGGGCGGAGGCGGAGGCGAGTTGATCCTCTCGGAGTTGACCTGGGACAACAAGCCCACATCTGTCGACCTGGTGGACAAGGGTCAGATGAAATCGCTGGTCGACGGCACGGCGCACTACATCTGGGGCTATACCTCCGACGGCCAGACGCAAGAACAGTTGTTCGATTTGGCGGCCGACCCCCACGAAGAGCACGATCTGTGGGAGTCCCAGAGTCACCGGGCCGTCCGTGAACGGCTCTCGGCCACCCTCCAAGCGATGTTCCCACCCCGCCGTCCCCTCGCAGTGGGATCCCAAGGGCGGTCCCTCGCGCCCAGCGGAGCGTCATTGCCCTAAAAGAGAGGCGGCCCGCGGGGCCGTACTACCTTGGCCGAGGCCCCGGGGCCGTGCACAGAAGGAAGGATCCTACGTTCGCGAAAGCCGCTAGCACTCGACTCCCGCTACTGGAAGACTACGCGCGTTGCCGACCGGCGGTTTCACGCTCCCGCAGGAACTCCTGCAGCAACCGGGTCACTGTTTCAGGTTGCTCCATGGGCGCCAGGTGGCCGGCCTCGGGCACGATGACCAGCCGCGCCTCGGGAATCCGGCTGGCCATGAGCCGGGCAGCGGATGGGGGGGTAATCGCATCCTCTTCCCCCGCCACCACCAGGGTCGGGACCCCGGCGAGGGAGGACAGGACGGTCGAGTAATCGGCCCGGTCCCGCATGGCGGCCAGGGCGCCCACTATCCCATTGGGCGAGGTCTGGAGCATCATGCGCCGGACCGCCTCGACCACACCCTGGCGGCGGGCCGCGGTCGACGGGCCGAGCAGTTTGGGCACCATCTCCTCCACAAACGGCGCCGACCCCTGACGAGTGACCCGCTCGATGGCCCGGTCCCGGGTTTGCCGACCTTGTTCGGTTTCGGCTTCCGCCCTGGTGTCCATGAGCACCAGCGCTCGGACCCGGTCGCGATACCGATGGAGGAATTCGAATGCGATGTAGCCACCCATCGAAAGACCGCACATCGTCACGCGATGCTCGCCCAAGGCGTCGAGGACCTCCACCAGGTCTTGGGCATAGCGGGCCATGCTGTACTCGGATGGAGACAGGGGCACCCCCGACGCGCCCATACCGCGGAGGTCCGGGGCGATCGAGCGGAAGCCCGCCAGGTGATCGAGTTGGTGGCGCCACAGCGACCGGTTGAGCGGGAATCCATGAACAAACAGCACCGCAGGCCCCCGGCCGGCGCATTCTACCGCAAGTTCGCAATCGCCAACCCGAATGCGATGGCACCCCGCAGGCGTAGTAGAATCGACCTTCATCAACACCACCTCGCTCGCTGACGTACACTACGGCAATCCTACGTCGTCTCGACGGCCCCTCCAAGACCTCGAGCCAGGAGCCCCCCCGCATGCGACCTCAGACCGACTACATCCGCCATGCCGCCCGCCTTGCCCGCAAGCTGCAGCTGGAGGCGGCCACTGGCGGAACCCCCACACCGGATGCCGACTTCTACAAGACCCTCCACAAGGCCTTCGAGGAGATCGCCAACGGTCTCGAGATGGTGTCCAAGAGCGAGTCGTAAGGCCGGCGACGGTAGGTCGTATCGTGTAGGCACATAGGTACTTAGGCGAACCCGTGGTAGAGTGCTGTCGCATAACTGTAGCGACGGTGTCGCGAGCCGAGGCCTTGGTTGCGTCTCGGCCCTCGCCCCAAGCACCTTACGGCGTGCCGAAGCCTCGCCGCCGTCCCCGCTCCCGCGCAGCAACCCATGCGACCCCTAGCCCGGACGGGGTAGCGCTCATCGATTCGACTGCAGGCTTCCGCCGGCTTCTCAAGGCGCTCCGCGAAGTGCCGCTCGTGGCGGTGGACACCGAGGCGGCCAGTTTTCACCGCTTCCGCGACCGGGCCTACCTCCTCCAAGTCTCGACCAGGGACCGCACCGCGGTCATCGATCCCCTGGCCGTCACCGACCTGTCCCCGCTCACGGGTGTCTTGGCGGACCCCGAAGTGGAGGTGGTGTTTCACGACGCCGACTATGACCTCCGACTGCTGGACCGGGACTTTGGCTTTCGGGTGACCCGAGTGTTCGACACCCGAATTGCGGCTCAGTTCCTCAACGAGCCGGCGGTCGGGCTCGCCGCACTCTTGCTCAAGTATCTCGACGTCACGTTGGACAAGAAGTACCAGCGCGCCGACTGGTCGGCCCGTCCGCTGTCCGAGGACATGATTGCCTACGCTTCGAAGGACACGCGGTACCTTCCCGAGCTTCGTGATATCCTCCGAGCCAAGCTCGAGGCCATCGACCGGCTCTCGTGGGTTGAGGAGGAATTCGCCTTGCTCGAGCGGGTCCGCTGGAAGGCCCCCGCCCGAGAAAAGGATGGATATCTCCGAATGAAAGGGGCACGGGCCCTGCGCGGGCGGCCCTTGGCGGTGTTGCGCGAACTATATCAGTGGCGCGAGCGCACGGCCAAGCGGGTGGACAAGGCACCCTTCAGGATCATGAACAACGAGCCGCTCTTGGCCTTGGCCCAATCACCGCCCGACGATCTCGAGAGCTTGCGGGCCGTGCGTGGCGTGGGCGGAGAGACGGTTAGCCGGCGTGGGAAGGACATTCTCAAGGCCATCGGTCGGGGGTTGGCGCTCCCCGACGACCAGATTCCGAGAGTCGAACGCCCCTCGCGCCCCCCGCCGGACCGGGCGCTCGAGGCTCGGCTCGACCGGCTCAAGTCGGCCCGGAATCGGATCGCCCGTCGGCTCGACCTCGCCCCGGGTGTGCTGTGCCCCAACGGGACCCTCGAGGGCATAGCCCGCGCCGAGCCAAAGAGTCTCGCGGGGCTGAAACGGGTGCAGGGCGTCCGGCAGTGGCAGACGGAGGCGTTTGGTGAGGAGTTACTAGCGGCGTTGGACTCGGGCGGGACCTAGCGAGACCCTGCGGTCACATGCCCAGGAAGGCCCTGACCCGGGGGTCGATTCGCTCAGGCGTCCAATACGGCTCCCAGACCACCTCCACCTCCACCGCGTCGACCCCATCGAGGTTCTCCACCGTCTGCTTCACGTCACCGGTGATCTCCGGACCCGCCGGACACCCTGGCGAGGTCAAGGTCATGGTGACCCGGACGTTGGCATCCTGGTCGACGGCGATTTCGTAGATCAAGCCAAGATCGACCACATTGAGGTTGAGCTCCGGGTCCTTCACGGTACGGAGGGCCTTACGGATCGTCTCTTCTGCTACCATCTGATGGCTCCCTTCGAGTCGAAGCTATCGCGCCCGGCGGGCGGGCGTCAACGGGATCGCACTGAGGGCTGGCCGGTCCGAGCCCGTGCCGGCGCGCTGCGATCCACCCGTACATGCGATTCGTGAGCGGCTGGACGCCGGGGATAACGAACAGGGGCCGGAGCCAGCGGCCGCCTGGAAGATAGGGGAGCATGGCCGGCAGGGCCTGGCCGCCGGGGTGAAGGCGTCCGTCCGGGGAGACGAAGTGCATGGCCCGCTCCAGGGCATCGTTCGAGATCGGGGGCAGCCCCGACACCTGGTCTCGCTCTCCGGCGGGGAGACACATGATCCGGTCGTGCCGGTCCCAGCGTTCGAGCCGGCGAACCCACCGCCGACAGAATCCGCAACCGGCATCGTACAAGAGCACGGGCTTGGCTAACACACCGGCTCCACTTGGCAGGCGCCCGGCACCGCCTGAACCACCGCGTCGGACAGCACAGCGCGGACCTGTCTCAGCTCACCGATGGACCGGCGCACCTTGGGATCGAAGCTCCGATTGGTGAGAAACACCAGGAACAGGTCGCGGGCGGGATCGACCCACACCTTGGTCCCGGTCCAACCCGTGTGGCCGTACGCCGCCGGGCTCAACAATGACCCGAAGACCGATGGGCGTCCGGGTCGGGGTTCCGGGGTGTCCCAGCCAAGCAGGCGGCTGCCCGCCGCGGCCCGGCGTTCGAGGAATCGCGCCACGGTGGCGGGCTCCACGAATCGTCCCCGGGGGATGCGCCCTCGGTTGAGCCACATTTGGGCGTAGCGCGCCAAGTCCATCCCGGTGGAGAAGACCCCCGCGTGCCCCGCCGCGCCACCGAACACCACCGCGTTCTGATCGTTGACTTCGCCGCCAATCGGATGCCCCCGCCACACCCCGGTCGGAACGGTGAGCGGCTCAAGCGCCCGAGACGGGCGATAGGTCGTTCGGGTCATCTCGAGCGGTGTGAAGACTTCTCGTCGCACGAAGGCGTCAAGCGGCTCGCCCGTCACCTCCTCGATGAGGAGACCCAAGAGCAGGGCGTTGAGGTCGCTGTAGACGGGGCGATCCCCCGGCGCCCGTTCCAGGGGCACTTGGTACAGGAGCGTGATGGCTTCTGCTCGGTCTTCGGCCTGCTTGAAAAACTCAACGTAGCTCCGGAGGCCGCTGGTATGGTTCAACAGCATCCGCACGGTCACCTGGGCCTTCCGTGGTCCGACAAACAAGGGCAAGTAGGCCGAGACAGGGGCGTCCAGGTCCACCAGGCCCCGTTCGACGAGAATCATCATAGCGCTCGTCGTTCCGACGACCTTGCTGATTGACGCGATGTCCCAGAGTGTGGTGTCGGGGCTCGGGGTGGGGTCGTTGGGGTCCCACGTGAAGTGGCCGAACCCACGAGCATAGAGCACGCGATCCGAGCGGCCGATCACCACGACCGCCCCAGGGTAGATGCCACGGGCGCGGCCACGTTCAACCGCGGCCTCGACGTCGGCAAAGGTCTGGGCGTGCCCGCTTGCTGCGGCGAGCCAGCACACGAGCACGAGTCCCAGGATCCGGTGGGGGATGAGCATGCCTAAAACTGGTCCGGGCGCCGCGGAGAGTACATGGCCGCCGCCACCGGGAGCTCAGTCTACCTTGACGGACCCGGGCGGCAGTTGGTACAGCAGGTAGGCGGTGTGGCGGTCCCGTGGAGAGATCACACTTTTTCGGGCGCGTGGAAACATGACGTCCGCGGGATCATCGGAATGAGGCATGCCTATCGCGTGTCCGAATTCGTGGACGGCAACGGCCAAGAGGGCCTCATCGGGAAGGCGTTCGCCGGCGGCGGTTCGAAGGGCGAGGGTGATCGTCGCCCGGCGAATGCGACCCAGGCGATCCCACACGAGGTCGGCCTGACCAGCCCGATCGTCCGACTCGAGCCGAGATTGCCAGCGGAGGATGATGTCGGCCTTGCTGGTATCGGACCCAAAACGGAAATGGAGCCCTAACCCTTCCCGCTCCCAGCGGGCCGCCGCCTCGCGCACCATGAGCGCCAGCCGCGGCGAATACTCTGGGGCTCCACCTTCTTCGATCGCCACGTGAATCGAGCGCTGGGTTGCCAGGTTCCAGCGCCGGATCACGGAATCGGTCCCAAGCAGCAACGAATCCAAGTAGGTGCGCGAGCCGGACTCACGCAGGCGCTTCAGGGTGGCGGCCCGAGCCGGGTCCGCCTCGGGGCTGTGCACCGCCGCCGCCCCCTGGGACGCGGCCCGGTCGTCCGGCAATTCGCCAGACGCCGCCAGCCCGGGGGTCCGGGACGACCTGAGGGCGTCGGCCGCCAGCAGCAGGGCCAGTGCCACAAAAACCGCGAGATAGACGCGCTGCATGCTCTCCACCAAGGGGAAGGGAACCCGGCGTCGGCCGGAGTCGAGTCCACCCGGGGAGTCCCTGCAAGGATTTGGCCAGGGAGGTCGGAGTCCTGGGTTACGCCTTGGCGTCGAGCCAGTTGGGCCCGATCCCCACCTCGACCACCAGCGGCACGGAGAGCGACGCGGCCGATTCCATCTCACCCTTGACGAGCGCGCTGACCCGCTCACCCGCCGCGGCGGGAGCTTCCAGCAGGAGCTCGTCGTGCACTTGCAGCAACAGGTGCGCCCCGAAGTCCTCACGCTCGAGCGCGTGATGGATCCGAATCATGGCACCCTTGATGAGGTCCGCTGCCGACCCTTGCAGTGGTGAGTTTTGGGCCGTGCGTTCACCGAATGCCCGGACGTTGTAGTTCTTGTCTTTGACCTCGGGGATGTACCGCCGGCGGCCGAAGAGGGTTTCTACGTATCCCTGCTCGCGCGCCAGTGCGATTTGGCGATCGAGGTAGGCACGCACCCCCGCGAATCGTTCGAAGTACTCGGCGATGAAGGTCTTGGCTTCTTGCTGGGTGATGTCGAGCTGCTTGCTGAGCGCGAAGGGGCCTTGTCCATAGATGGTGGCAAAGTTGATGGTCTTGGCTCGGGCCCGCATCTCGCCCGTGACGTCGGCGGGCGTGACATCGAAAATGATCGCCGCCGTTTCGCGATGGATGTCGCCGCCGCGCTGGAACGCCTCGATGAACGCCGGATCTTCGGAGAGGTGGGCCATCAGCCGCAGTTCGATTTGTGAATAGTCTGCCACGACGAACACCGACCCTTCCTCGGGGACGAACGCGCGTCGCAGCGCCTCGCCCCGTGAGCGGCGGACCGGGACGTTCTGCAGATTCGGATCGGACGACGAGAGCCGCCCGGTCGCCGCGCCGGTTTGATTGAACGTCGTATGAATCCTGCCCGTGTTCGGGTTCACCGCGCTGGGGAGCACGTCCACATAGGTCGAAAGCAGTTTTTGGAGTTCGCGGTGGGCGAGGATGAGCTGCGGAATCTCGTGACCCATCGCCGCGAGTTGCTCCAAGACGTCCGCATCGGTCGAGGCGCCGGTCTTGGTCTTCTTGAGCACAGGAAGTTGGTGCTGCTCGAACAAGATGGTGGCCAACTGCTTTGGCGAGTTGAGATTGAACTCCTGGCCCGCGGCTTCGTAGATCTCGCCCGTGAGGGCGTTGAGTTCGTCGTGGTATTGCCGGCCGAGTTGCGCGAACAAGTCTTGGTCGATGGCGATCCCCGTCCACTCCATGTCGACCAGGACTTCCACGAGCGGCATCTCGATGTCCTGAAAGAGCGGCTCGAGGGCCATGCGCTCGAGAAACGGCGCAAACACCTCGCGCAGCGCCAGCGCCGCCGTGGCCTGGCGCGCGCAGTAGTCCCCGGCGGCCGGGACGGCAACCTCCGCAACCGGGATCGCGCTCTTCCCCCTCCCAACGAGGTCTTCACGGGGACGCAACGGCTCGGCGAGATGTTCCAGGCTCAGGTTGTCGATCGCGTGCGAGCGGCGTCCCGGGTCCAGGACGAAACTCGCCACCATGACGTCGTAGTCGACCCCGGCGAGTTCCACCCCGGAGTGCCGCAGGACCTGCCAATCGCGCTTGAGATCGTGGCCGACCTTGGGGACCGCCCGATCCTGGAGCAGATCGGCGACGGCCCGACAGGCCGGGTCCGTGAGCGGCGGCAGGGCGGGAACCTGGGACGGCCCGGCCAGCTCGCCGCTCGGAGCGCGGTGGCCGAACGGGAGGTACCAGCACTCCTCTCGGCTCGCTGCAAGCGCAAGACCAACCAACTCACTGTCTCGCGGGGTTGGGGCGCTCGCCAGCGAGACCAGCGCGACCGCCGGTGCCGCGCGAAGGCGCGTGCAGACGTCCGTCAGGTCGGCGGTCGCAGAAACGACGACCGGCGGACGCGCGGGGGCCGCACCTGCCGCCGCGCTCTCGCTCTCCGAGTCGAGCCCCAGTTTGCGCGCCAGCGCGAAGAATTCGAGGTCGGCAAGCAACGAGGTGAGCGTGTGGTAGTCCGGCTTCTGGGCCCGGAAGGCGTCCATCTCGAGGGCAATCGGGACATCGCGCTGAATGGTGACGAGTTCACGGGAGAGCCGCGCATTGGCGGCTTGGCTGAGGAGCGCCTCCCGGGGGCGCTTCTTCTTGACCTCGCCGGCGTGGGCCAGGAGGTCTTCGATGTTTGAGTATTGGCTGAGCAGCTCGCGCGCGCCCTTGTCGCCTATGCCGCGCACGCCTGGCACGTTGTCCGAGCTGTCTCCCACCAGGGCCAAGTAGTCTACCACCTGCCCTGGGGGCACCCCCAACCGGTCCGCAGCGTTGGCCTCGTCGACCCATTGCTCGTCCACGGCGGCCGGGCCACGGCGGCCGGGATTGAGCAAGGCAATGCGAGGGCCGATCAGTTGGTAGAAGTCCTTGTCCCCGGAGACAATGACGCACTGGATACCGCGGGCCGCCGCCTGGGTCGCCAGGGTCCCGATGACATCGTCGGCCTCGTAGCCGTCGACTTCAACGAGCGGCACGCCAAAGGCCTCGAGCAGATGGGCGACCCGCTCGACGGACTGATCGAAGTCAGCCTGCAACTCGGCATCGAGCTTCTCGCGCGTGGACTTGTAGTCCGGAAACTGTTCTGTTCGAAATGAATCCCCCGCATCATGCACCCAGGCGACGTAGTCCGGTTCATACTTTTCCTGTAAACGCAGCAGGAAGTTGACCACGCCCCAGGCAACGGAGGTGTTCTCGCCCTTGGGGGTGCGGAGAGGGCGTGCAATCATGGCGAAGAACGCGCGATACACAAGCGCGTAGCCATCGACCAGGAAGAAGCGCGGCGGATCGTGTCGCGTCATGAGGCGCGACAGGCCGACGGGCGGGGAGCGCGCTCCGCATTCGACGACCGACCCCGGTCCACAGGCTGAGGGGAGATTATCGAGACCGCCGCACCCGATTCAACACCCGCTCGTATTCGGCGCGCGACGCAGGTGTCAGCCGGAAGCGGCCGAACCCCGACTGATCCTCGAAGAGAATCGCGAGGCGGAGCTGCGTGTAGCTCCACCGAATGAGGCGCCCCTGACTCGTCGGACTCGCATCGAAGACTTCGTCCGGATCGCCGAGGGTGATAAACACCTCCCCCCGCTCGGTGCGCCACCCCGGGATTCCCTCGCCTCGATACCGGGAATTGGCGATAGCGACGCGTTGAAAGTAGGCGTCCAACGCTTCGTTTTCCGGGGTGACGGGGTTGGGGTCGGTCTCACGCCAGAATTCCTGCCAGAGGCGGGGGCGATCCAGTTCATCGGCGTCCTTGAGCCGCCCAAGGGCGGCGTCTTCGCCGAAGAACCGGAGCAGATTGATCATCTCCTCATAGTTCGTGACCACCCAGGCTTCGGAAAACGAGACCAGCGCCTTGGCCGTGCGTTCCTCGGGAGGAGTGCCGACGCTCAGGGTCAGCTCGCCGAGCGGCTGGCTGTCGGGCGCGAGGCGGATGATCTGGCTTTCGACGGCCTGGTTGCCAGCAAATCGCAGCGCGTCGGCAAACACCACGCTGTCGCGCTGGTCTCGCACCGTGAAGGGGATGTTGGTCGGCTCGGTGAAGCCATATCCCTCGACATACGCCAGCAGGGTGTCCCCGCCGTATGACACGGCACCGCGTGGGTTGAGGAGAATAGAGAGCGGCGCCGACTCGCTGTCTCGCCCCGTGACCTGGTAGACGATGATCGGCTCCGAGGTGCTGCCCACATCGTAGGACGGCAAGGTGATATCGCCTTCGGCCGCACTCTGCGCGGGCGACGCGCGATCACGCACCGACACCGCGACGTGATAGTCGCCGGGGAGCAGATGGAAGCTCTGTTGAAAAATGATGCTCTCGTCGGCCCGCAGGGTCTCCTTGAACGTGCCGACGCGAACCGTCTCCTCCCGCCGGACCTCGATCGGTGATCCGCCGTCTTGTTGGAGGCTGATCTCGACGAAATACCGAGCGACGAACCCCTGCCCTTCGCGCTGGAAGATCAGGGCCCGGTTCTCGAGCGAGAGCCCCAGAATGGCGACGACCGAATCGCCCGGCCCCGCTGCCGATGCCACCGAGCCAATGAATCGGATGGGTGGACCCGCCGCCAAGCGGCCCATCCGCCGATAGGCGCGCTGGGTGTCGAAGAGACTGGTCAACTGCTCCTGGGGGCTGACGTCGGGTTCATCAGAACCGGCTCGCCGCCACGATCCACATCCAAGCGGAACCATCACCACCAGGAGCACAGCCACGAGGCGCCGAATCACGATACCCTCACGAAGCGAAGACCAAAGCCGGGAAGCACCTTGCCAAGCTTAGTGGTCCGGCCGGAGAGGCGTCAAGCATGCCTCCGGGTTGCTGGCGCTTCCTGGACAAGGTAGCTTGGGCGCTCCACCATGAGCACAGAGAATCTCGTCGGTCGAACGGTGGCCGGATACCGCCTGTTGGAGCGGGTCGGAGAAGGCGGCACCGCTATCGTCTATCGCGCCGAGCACCCCGAACGAGGTGACGCGGCGGTCAAGGTCCTTCGCCCCCGCCTCCGCCAAGACCCGGTGGCCGTCAAGCGGTTTCTGCGCGAAGCCGACTACGGCGTGCGGGTCCAGCACCCCAACGTAGTCAAGACATTCGATTACGGGGACGACGAGGGGCTGCACTACCTGGCCCTCGAGTGGGCCGCCGGTGAGCCGCTGGTCACCTTCCTGTCGCGCTCGGGCCCGCTCGCGCCCGGTGTGGCCGCGACGATCGTGCGCCAGCTGGGTGCGGCTCTCGCGACCGCGCACCAAGCCGGGATCATCCATCGGGACCTCAAACCCGCCAACATCATGTACGACCCGGCGACCCAGACCGCGAAGCTCCTGGACTTCGGCATCGCCCGCGACGCCGAGTTGAGTCCGGAGGACCGGTTGACGCGCGCTGGGTTCTTCGTTGGCACGCTCCAGTATGTTGCGCCGGAAGCGTTGAGCGGGGAGTTGGTCCATGAACAGGCCGACGTCTACAGCCTCGCCACCATCGCGTACTCGCTCCTGACCGGGGCCCTCCCCTTCAACGGGCGCACCCCACGGGAACTGTTCCAGCAGTTGCTCTCCGAAGACCCGACGCCACTCAGTCAGGCCGTCAAAGGCCGCCGATTCTCGAAATCGCTCGAGGCCGCCGTCATGGCAGGACTCGAGCGCGACTTGGCCAATCGTACAAAGAGCGTGGACGAGTTCGCCCAGGCCTTTTGCACCGCAGCGAGCGAAGACCAACCCAAGAAGGAGGGATTCTTGGCCGGATTCTTCCGCAAGGGCAACCGTGCGTGAGCGTGATCGGCTCATCGAGCTCTTGCTCGAGCGGTCGGTCCGCCACGGCGAGTTCCTCCTCTCGAGCGGCCACCGTTCCAACTACTACATCGATGCCCGTCTCACCACCATGTCCGCTGAGGGACTCCACTTGGTGGGAGGCCTCGGCCTCGCGGCGATTCGAGGCATGGGATGGCACCCGAGCGCCGTGGGCGGCCTCACGCTCGGAGCCGACCCGGTCGCCTACGCCATCGCCATGGCCAGCACCTCCACCCCGCCCTTGATCAGCGCCTTCACCGTGCGGAAGGAACCGAAGGGGCACGGCACCGGTAGTCAGGTCGAAGGGAATCTCCGCCCGGGCGATCCGGTGGTGGTGGTGGAAGACGTCATCACCTCGGGCCGGAGCGCCAGCCGGGCCATCCGGGTGGTTCGGGAGGCAGGAGCTCGGGTGTTGGGGGTGTTGGGCGTGGTCGACCGACAGGAAGGGGGCAAAGAGCGCCTGGAATCAGAAGGCCATACCATAGTAGTAGTACTTACAACTACCGAATTGGGCCTAGCCCCTCCTCGCTAGATTCCGCATGATCGGCTTCGTGCACATCGAGAAGACGGCCGGGAGCACCGTCAAGTTCATCCTGCGCAATAGTCTCGGCATTCACCACTGCGACGTTCGGCCCCTGGGCCGCGCCGGGCCCTTCTCCGAAGCGGATCTTCGCTTCGCCAAGCGACTCTTCCCCGGCCTCCGGAGCATCGCCGGGCACCGCCTGATTCGGCCCAGCGCCCACGTGTCGAGCCGGGTCGCCTACTTCACCTTCGTGCGCGAACCCCTCGAGCGCTTTGCCTCCCTGTACCAGTTTCGCAGACAGGATCCCGGTCGGCGCGGATGGCGCCACGCACCGCGCCCCACCCTCGAGGAATTCCTGTCCGACCAAGGGCTCTGGAACGGACAGGTCCGGCAGCTCGCCGGGAGCGAGGACCTCCAGCAGGCGGTCGCCGAACTCGAGCGCTATTTCTTCGTCGGGCTCACCGAGCAGTTCGATGAGTCCTTGTCGGTGCTTCGCGCCCTGTGTCCCTATCGTCTGGACCTCCGCTACCGCCGGGAAAACGTGGCGCCGGACAACAGCATCAAGCGCCGACTGCTGGCGGATCGCTCGACCCGCGAGGCCATCCTCCAGGCGAATCGCCTCGATATCGCGTTGTACCATCACGTGCGATCGACCCTCTTTCCGGCCCTCCGGGCCAGCGTGGACCGAGATGCGACCCGACCACCGGCCCACGAGGACCCCGGGTTCTTCCCGTGGCGGTACCACCTCAACCGTCTCTACAACAACACGGTGTATCGGCCGCTCTGGAAGCTCCGCCGCGGACGGCCCCACCACTCGCCTTCCCACGCCCGCCCCACCCCCCGCCGGTAAGTCGGTGTTCGCCTCGGCACCGGGTGTCGTCTCGTGGCGGCCATGCCCCCAACGCTCATCGCCCTCCGCGCCCTCCGCCAGCCGCTCGCTGGTGCCTTGCTCGCTTCATCCGGGGACCAGTTTGCCCGGCGCTAAGGGGTGAAACCGCTGCCAGGTGTGGGTGTAGGGGTGGATCATGTGATTCAGGAATCGGGCATGGGCCTTCTTGTAGGGAAAGCGCCGCCGAAATTCACCGGCGGTGATGCCGAGGGTTGCCCGGACGTGGCGCCCAAAGCTCTGGGGCGACGAGTAGTCCAACCGGTAGACCACGTCGGCCACCGAGAGGCCGGGCGACTCGAACAGATGCGCAGCGTAGAGCAGCCGCGTGGCGGCCAGATAGCTCTTTGGTGAGGGAAGTCCAGCACGGGCGAACCTGGACATCAGGGTGCTGGGACGGACGTGAACATGGCCGCACAGCCTCCGGACCGTACCCGTCTCAGGGGCGAGGCGAATGAGGATTTCGAAGAAGAGCCTGGCATCCGGGGGCGCCTCGCGCAAAGCCGTGAGCACCGGGCCCTGGATCCGCGCAGCGGCCCGGCTCGCCGGACGTCCCACCACCTCGCGCAGTTGGCGCCAGCCGTGCGGGGAGGTAACATCGACGACATGGCGTATTCCGCTCGCTCCAAGGGTCAGCACGGCTTCGGTCGCCCCCGCGCTGTGGGCCGTGACCAGTGCCACGGTCGGGATGCCCGGAAAATCGCGCACCAGGTGACGCAGGGCGCTGACCTGTCTCGGCGCGCAGCGGTGCACCGACACGAGGATCCCGTCCACCGGCCGTTCCTTGACGACACGGATGGCGTCCGGGACCGTGTCGCGGTGGAGGACGGTAAAGCACCCGCTGCCGGCGGCTTCAACCCGCGACCGCTCCTTGGGATCGAGCACGGTGGCGATGAGGGGTGGAGCGTCGGGCTTCGGGTCGAGGGCAAGCATGCGCTGGTCCGTGGCGTGGGGGCGGACATAGGGAGCCCAAGAAGGGCGCAACTGGCATACCGTAGCCATTCCCGCTCAAGCCGACCTCAACCCAGTGCCCGTCACGATTCCCGGCTCGAGGGTGCCAAACGCAACGAACACGCCGCCTGCGGCATCTAACGGGAGCCGGGGCCGCGCATGGCGGGGGGAGGGAGGAGGAGGAGAAGGGGGGAAGGGCTCTCTGTTTCGTCCCGAAACTGGGCTGGTTCGGGCGACGTCTTATCTAAGAAGAGGCTTCATCCCGGAGTTACAGCGTGACCACACCACCGTCCGATCTCCGTCGTCGGGTGCAGGCGGCCCTCGGCTCCCAGTACGTCCTCGAGGACGAGCTGGGCCGCGGAGGGATGGGGGTCGTCTTCCTGGCCCGCGACCCGACGCTCGACCGCCGCGTGGCCATCAAGGTCGTGCAGCCGACGCTGGCCCAGCACCCCACGCTCACCCAGCGATTCCTCGCCGAGGCGCGGCTCATTGCTCGGCACAAACACCCCACCATCGTCACGGTCCATTCGGCCGGAGCGATCGATGGGTTGCTGTTCTACGTCATGGATTACGTCCCCGGGGAGAGTCTCCGTGATCGGCTGACCCGAGAAAAGCGGCTGTCGGCCGACAACGCCGAGCGGATCTTGGGGGACCTTGCGGCGGCCCTCAACGCGGCCGCGGCAGCCGGGGTCGTCCACCGCGACCTCAAGCCTGAGAACGTGTTGCTCGACGGCGACAGCGGTCGGGCGTTGTTGGTGGACTTTGGCATCGCTCGGCTGGTGGCGGGTGCGAGGGACAGCGAGGCCGAGATCACCGGCGAGGGTGTCGTGCTGGGAACGCCCACCTACATGAGCCCCGAGCAGGCCGCCGGCGAGGAGATCGACAGCCGCAGCGATCTCTACGGGCTGGGGGTTCTGGCCTATGAGATGCTGACCGGCAGCCCGCCATTTACCGGTCCGCATCGGCAGGTAGTCTCGCGCCATCTCTCGGCCACTCCGGCGCCGATCGGCAGGCTGCGCCCGGACTGCCCACCACGCCTTGCCGCCGTAGTCATGAAGCTGCTGGAGAAGCAGCCCGATGCGCGGTGGCAGACGGGCGAGGAGGTCCGTCAGGCCTTGCGGGGAACCGGAGAGATCCGGACCCACCGGCAGCGGCGCCGGCGCCGGGTCCTCGCCGGTGCAACGCTCGCCCTCCTGGCCGCCGCCACCACGGTGGCCGTCGCGCGCCGGGGCGATCCGGGGCCGCCTCCCGGGGTCAATCCGCGCCACTCCATTCTCGTCCTTCCGTTCACCAACCTCCGAGGCGACCCCAGCCTCGAGTGGCTCGAGACCGGCAGTGTCAACATGCTGGCGCTGACCCTGTCGCAATGGGACGATCTGTCCGTCATCGATCAGGAACGGGTCCACGACCTCTTGACCGCCGAGGGAATCGCTGCCGGTGACGACGTGGGCTTGAGCCAGGCGCGGGAGCTTGCCAAGGAAGCCGGGGTGTGGACGGTTGTCATGGGCGATTACGAACACGTGCTCGACTCGCTCCGGCTCACGGCAAGGGTGTTTGATGTGGCGAGCGGTGTGCGCGTGGACGTGGCCCAATCGAGCGCGCCCATCGCTGCTGACGTGCGCGCTACGTTCGACCAGCTCGCGACCCGCCTGCTCGACCTGAGCGGCGCCCCGACCGACGTGCGAACTGATCTCGCGAAGGCGACAACGACCTCGCTCGAGGCCTATCGGGCGTACTTGCAGGGTGTCGCCCACTTGAACACCTGGAACCTCAACGCAGCCATGACCGATCTCGAGCGTGCTGTCGCCCTGGACAGCACCTTCGGCCTCGCGTACTACAAGCTGGCCCTGGCGCGGGGATGGAGCCTAGGGACCGACGACAGCGTCTCCAATCGAGCCATGGTGCAAGCCACGGCGTACTCGGCGAACCTCCCGGCGCATGAGCGAAAAGTCATTCAAGCCTACCGAGCGTTCATCGAGAGCGACCACGAGAGCGCCCGGCGATTATACGAGGAACTGCTGGACGAGAACCCCGGCGACGCGGATGCGTGGTACGGCCTGGGCGATTCGTGGTACCACCAGCCCGGGGAGTTGGCCGGTGGATGGACGCGCTCGCTGCGCGCCTTCTCCCGCACGATCGCATTGGACCCCGGCTACGCCTTGGCCTTCGACCACATCATGGGGATCCTCGCCAATGCAGCGCGGCCGAACAGTTGGGTGGCCCTCATGCCGGGCGATTCCCTCGTCCCAGCCCGCACCGAGACCGGGCGACAGCTTCTCACACCGGTTCAGCTCGACCAGGCACGGGCGAGGGCTCGCACCGACGCGGTCGAGAGAGCGCGCACCTGGGTCGCGAGCCAGCCGGGCGTCGACCGGGCGCACAACGCCCTCATCGACTCCTACATTCTGAGCGGTCAGCACCGGTCCGCCCTCGGTGAAATCGCGCAGGCTCGGGCGTCAGGCCGTCCCCGACCCGATATCCCCTTCCGAGAGGCCAGGGTTCACATCGCCAGCGGGGACGTGGCGCAGGCTGCCCGGGTGCTCCGGGCCGCCCTCGACTCCATTTCGGCCGACGACTTCGGGGCCCTGGACCGCCACTACGACCTCGTCAACTTGGTGGCGGCGGGATCCAACGTGTTCGCGTACCAGGGTGACCTCGGGACCGCGGCCTCCGTCATTCAATTCGCCGACAACGTCCGGGTGGCGCTGGACTACGGGTACCGCGGGGCGCACAGGGAGTTCTTCGAGGAATGGTGGGTCCGCAATGCCCTGGGCAACCTCTATGCGGCGTCTGAGGCCCCGGCCGCCATGCAGCGCCGGGTGTGGGATGGGGTCGCCGAGGCCGCCCGCCTGGCCCCGCCGGCCATCCGCCACGACGTGGCCATGTCTGGCGCAGCCTCCGCGCTCGGGGTCTTCCTCAGCACCTTCAGCGATACCACCGCGCTTCAGGAGTTCCAAGCGCTCACGAACCACACGGTGGCCCGGGAAGTCCGGGCGCTGTGGGCGCTGAGCCGGAAGGACACGGCCCAGGCCCGCGAGGTGCTGACCGAGCCGGGGCCGGGAAACGAAGTCCAGGCCACAGCCAAGGAAGAGAAGGCCTACCTCTCCGAGCATTATCGGGTGCCGCTTGCCGCCTGGGCGCACTATTTCCTCAAGGACTATCAGAAGACCCTCGACCTCCTCGGGGACTTCGAGGTCGATCAATTCAACCACGATCGGTTCGACCCGCGCTGGGGGATGATCGGACGGGTGCGGGTGCTCCGCGGACTGGCCTTGCAGGAGCTCGGCCGCAGTGCCGAGGCGGAAGAACAGTACCGGCTCGCCTTGGCCCAATGGACGGCCCCGCACGGCTCCCTCAGGCCCTTGATCGACGAAGTCGAAGGACGGCTGGCCCTCCTCGGCGGCACGGGCTGATGTATGGAGAAGTGGCCCGCCACCGGCTACATTTGAATGGCGGTCGAGAGATGGGCCGTGTGCGATGATCGCGGCGCGGGTGCTCTTCGGAGGACGGCGCGTCGAGGAAAGTCCGAGCTCCACAGGGTAGACTGCCAGGTAACGCCTGGGCGCCGGAAGGCGACGGACAGGGCCACAGAAAAGACACCGCCCCCTAGGGGGTAAGGGTGAAAAGGTGGGGTAAGAGCCCACCGCGCCGCTGGAAACAGCGGTGGCACGGTAACCCCCAGTCGGAGCAAGGCCAAGTAAGCGGCGAGGTACGACCCGTACCGTCCCTATCGACTCGATACAGCCGCGGGTAGGCCGCTTGAGGTGGCCGGCGACGGTCACCCCAGACAGATGATCATCCGTCCGCTCACGGACGAACAGAACTCGGCTTACCGCACGACCCTTCTCTCCACGCCCTCGGGGCCCTGTCCCGAGGGCGTGTTCACAGCCACGCCGCTTGCCTGCGGAGGCACTGGTCTCCTAGTATTCCGCCACCATGGACCCGAGGGCCACCGCCGGATAATGCCCGATTCGCATCAGACTCACGCCCGGAAACAGCTGTACCCCAAGGATTGGGAGAACCAAGCCGAGATCCGGGTGCTTCGGGCCAAACCAGGGGAATGGGAAAAGCTCGCAGGCTGGCGCTCCGACATGTCCCGGCGGGGCTGGCAGCTCTTGCGGGTGCACAGCGACACCCAGGAACTCGTCGCCGTGTTCGGGAAGACCCGTCGCCCCTCTTCGAACTCTTGAATGCTCGAGGTGACCATGCAGAGCCCCTCGCCACGACCCCGCCGCGCCTCTCGCAACGCCTTTGCCGGTGCGGCTCTTGTGGCGATCCTCGGATGCGCGGCCGGCACCTCTCCTCGAGTCAGCGATCGCCCCGGCCCCGGCCCCGCCCCCGGTGCCCCGGGGGCCGAAGCGGCGCTTGAGCCCTCCCCGGACGGTGACCCCATCCGATACCATCCTGGCTCCCAAGGAGCCTACCGATATTACCGGCTCGACAGCCTCGACTATCAGCTGCCGGGGGGTGCGTCCCAACTCCAAACCTATGGCCGCACCGCCTATCTGAACGTCGCCATCGTGCCATTCGATAGCGCATACCGGGTCCACTTCCACCTGGATTCGGTGACCCAAGACCCGACCACGATGCGCCAGCCGGCGCTCGATAGCGTTGGGCCGATGAGTTGGGTCGCCGACATGGGACCGAACGGGGGGCTTCGGAACTTCCAGGTCACCCCGGCGACGCCGTTCGGCGAGAACTTGAGCAGCGAACTGGCCCGTCGGTTCTTTCCGGCCCAACCGGCGGGTGGTGCCTACCCTGGGCGGACGTGGACAGATTCAAGCGAGGTGCGGATAGGCGGTCTCTCAGTCACCCAGACCGAACGCGCGATCATTCGCTCGGAGGCTCTGCTCGCCAGCGATTCCACCGAGGCCTATCATCTCCGCATCGAGAGTACCGCCGACCTCGAGCGGCAGGGCTCGAGCACCCAGACCGGACAGATTATCGAAGCCTTTGGGAACGGGGTGGATTCGACGACCTATTTCCTGGCGGAGGCCGGGTCGTTCTTGGGGGCGCAGGGAACCGAGACCTTCGACTTGCTCTTCACCGTTCCCGCCGTCGGGCAATCCGTTCCGGTGCACCAGGTTGGACGGTACAGCATCGCTCGGATCCCCGGCGACCAGTAGCCGCTCTCCGTGCGCGGGGGTGGGGCAGAGGCTTGGCTGCGGGAATCGGACGGCTAATCTACGAGCCGTAGTGGCATCACCAGCGCCAGAAAGCTCGCCGGGTCATCCCAACCCACGGGCTCACAGGTTGCGGCTCGCTCAGGGGCTTTGTAGGTCATTCGCACTTCGTCCGTCGGCACGTACTTGAGGACCTCCAGCAGATACGCGGCGTTGAACCCGATCTCCAGCGGGCTCCCCTCGTAGGTGATCGTGATCTCTTCCTGGGCTTCGCCGAGGTCCGGGGTTTGCACCGACAACTTGCAACTCCCATTGGCGAAGGCGAGCCGGACCCGATGAGTCTGGTCGCTCGCGACAATGCTCATCCGCTTCAAGGCCGAGGCGAGGACCGATTTGTCCGCGGTCGCGACCTTATCGTTCTCTCGCGGAATCACTTGCTCGTAGTTGGGATAGGGCCCCTCGATCAGCCGGGTGAAGACCTGGGTGCTGGTCGACCGGAAGCCGAGGTGGTTCTCGCTCCGGGCGATCTCGATTTCGCTATCGGCTTTGAAGAGACGGCGGATTTGTTCCAGGGCCTTGGGCGGCACGATGAGGTCCACCTCGTCGGTGCTCTCGCCGGCAACCGGAATGTCCATGCGGGCGAGGCGGTGCCCGTTGGTCGCGACCATGCGCATCCGCTCGGGACGAAGCTCCCACAGGACGCCATTGAGAATGGGCCGGCTCTCCTCGGTGCTGGCGGCAAAGGCCACGTGCCCAATCAACTTGTGGAGGTCTTTGGCCAAGATTTTCCAAGCCGACTCAAACTCCACCGCCGGGAACGCCGGGAATTCCTCCCGCGGCAGACCGAGGAGCTTGAATCTGGAGCGGCCACACTCAATCGTGACCCTCTGCTCGCCGGAGGAAGCCAGCCGAATGGAGGCGCTGGGAAGTTCCCGCACGATTTCCACGAGCTTTCGTGCCGGGAGGGTGATGGCGCCATCTTCGTCGACCGAGGCAGCAACCGTGGTGCTGACCGCGATATCGAGGTCGGTTCCCGACAGCCGCAAGCCGTCGCTCCCCGCTTCGAGCAGCACATTCGACAGGACCGGCAATGTTGTCTTGGCGGGAACGCTCGCAGCTACGGCGACAAGTCCTTCCTGCAGTTGCTCCCGTGTGATGGTGAGCTTCATGCTGCTCCTCGGACCAGGCTAAGGAAGACTACTACATTCTATAGAGAGATATCTCGTAGTAGTAGTAGAGGGTCTGGAAATGTGGATGGTCCCTCCAACTACACGCGCCGATCTCCGTTACCTACGCTCAGCCATGTCGACTCGGTGTGGGTTCCCTGGAGAACCTGGTAGCGGCCTCCACCAAATGCACAATCCAACATCCACCAACATTCGCGCGGGCGATTATTGTGACAAGAGTTCCTGCCGCGCCTGTTCAACCCGCTCGCGATATTGACGATCGCGGGACATGAGCTTCTGCACTTTATCCACGCTATGAATAACGGTCGAGTGGTCCCGGCCGCCGAAGGCATGCCCGATTTCGACCAGCTGCATTTGCAGGAGATCGCGGGCGAGATACATCGCAATCTGGCGCGGCACGGTCAGGGTCTTGATCCGCGCCTTGGAGCGCAGGCCTTCGGGGGTCACTCCCCAGCGCCGGGCGACCACTTCCTGGACCCGACCCACACTGGGCACGGCTTTCGGCACCGTGGGGATGGCCTCGGCGCTCTCGCGAATCTTGTCGGACAGGGCCTCCCGGGCCAGGTCGATGCTGATTTCGCGATGCTTGAGGGACGCGAAGAGCAGGAGTTTGATGATGCAGCCTTCGAGCTCCCGGACGTTGGAGCGCACGTGCTCGGCGATGAAGCGGAGGACGTCGTCCGGGATCGTGAGCTCGAGATGGTCCTGCTCCTGCTTCTTTCGGAGGATGGCGATGCGGTGTTCCAGGTCCGGCTGGCCAATATCCGCCACCATCCCCCATTCAAAGCGGCTTACCAGCCGGGCCTCGAGCCCGGGAATCTCCTTCGGCGCGCGATCGGACGTGAGCACGATCTGCTTCTTGCCCTCATAGAGGGCGTTAAACGTATGAAAGAACTCTTCTTGGGTCATTTCCTTGCCCTCGAGGAAATGCACGTCGTCCACCAAGAAGAGGTCGACATCGCTGCGGTAACGGCGCCGAAACTCGGGCATCGTCCGCCCATGGATCGACTCGATCACCTCGTTGATGAACTGCTCGGCCCCGACGTAGAGGATGCGGGTGGTGGGCTCGCCCTTGCACACCGCTTGGGCGATCGCCTGCATGAGGTGGGTCTTCCCGAGCCCGGTGGATCCGTAGATGAAGAGCGGGTTGTAGGTCTTCCCGGGTGCCTCCGCGACGGCATGGGCCGCCGCCGCGGCGAGTTCGTTGGATTTCCCGATGACGAACGTTTCGAAAGAGTACCGGTCGTTGAGAGGCTGGGTCGTCGACTCCTCGCCGCTCAGCACCTGGGCCCGCCGCGCCCCCTCGGCGGGCGGGGCGACGAAGAAGTCCATTTGCGGCCGCCGCTGGCGGTCCTCCTGCACCCGAAAGACCACGGTTGTGACATGCCCCAGGACGGGCTCGGCAAGCTTGGACAGAATCTGCGCGTGCTTGGTCTCATTCCACTCAACCGCAAACTGGTCGGGTGCCCCGACGACCAGTTGGCCCTCGTCCAAGGCGATGGCCTTGGTGGGCTCGAGCCAGGTTCGGATGGCGTGATCGGGGAGTTCCCGGTGCGCAGATTCCAGGATGCGCTTCCACGCCTCTTGAGCGGTGAGTAGCACCGACATTCAGGTTTTCAGGGGTGAGGAGTTCATCAAGGGCAGCCGATAGTACGGGCCAAATGTGGAAAAGTCAACCTTGACCGGAACCCCCTTGCCGGACTAGCTTTTCCGGCTCATTGGAGGCATCAGATCGATGAAACCGACGTACCGGCCGCGCAATCGCCGCCGCATCAATAAACACGGTTTCCGGGCGCGCATGGCGACCCGTTGGGGCCGGGCAATACTCTCCCGACGGCGCAAGAAGGGCCGGAAGCGGCTCGCCGTCTCCCTCCCGTCAAAGCATGGAGGCTCCTAACGCCCTCGCGGCGGCTCCCGCGAGGGCGTCGGCTCCGCAGGGCCGCCGACTTGCGACGAGTGCTGGATGATGGTCGCCGCTGTCGTACGGAGCATCTCGATATGATCTGGACCCCGAATAGGGAGGGCCATCCTCGCCTGGGACTCTTGGTTCCCAAGTACCAAGCGTCGGCCGTCGCTCGCAATCGTCTCCGGCGCCGGCTTCGAGAGCTCTGGCGCACGGAGGTCCAAGGCTTCCAGGGTGCCCGGGATCTCGTCATCCGAGCCCGTTCCCGGGCGTATGGCGCATCCTTCGAGGCGCTCCGAGGAGACCTCGCGCGCTGGCGAGACGCCCTTTCGGGCAGGGCCGGGGTGTGATGCCCATACCGGCCTCACTCCCGGGCCGCGCGATTGTCGCGCTGATTCGGAGCTACCAAGTCGCCGTTTCCCCCTTCTTGCCACCGAGTTGCCGCTTCCGACCGACGTGCAGCCATTACGCCAGCGACGCGATTACCCGGTATGGACTCGGCAAGGGTGCTTGGCTGGGCGCTCGCCGGCTCCTGCGGTGCCACCCGTGGAACCCCGGTGGGTTTGACCCAGTGCCGTAGCAGGGTCTGACACCTCATGGACCGTCGCTTCCTGTTGGCAATGTTGCTCTTCATTGCCATCATTGTCTTCCCCTCGCTCCTTTTCGAGCGCGCGGCCCCACCGCCGGGATCCGGGGACTCCTTGCCACCGCCGGCGGTCGAGTCGGTCCCGTCCCAGGCCACTCCCCCCCCGACCTCCCCCCC
>JBFGLJ010000002.1:0-47499 GCA_041576235.1 Gemmatimonadales bacterium
CGCCCCCGCCCGGCTGGGCGAGCGCCGGGAAGTTCCGCACCGCGAGCCGGACCTTCCCTCCTACCGGCATCACGGGCGTCGCGACCAGCGATGAGCAACCCGCCAGCACGCCGGCCAACGCACCGGCGCCCAGCACCACGAACTCCCGCCGGTCGATCGCCCGGGCACTCATCGCGAACCCACGAAATCGAGGAGGTCGGCGCGGTCGCCGGCGTCGAGCGCGGCGAATTTGTCCCTCGCCGCTTGCGCCTCACCGCCGTGGAGGAGAATCGCCTCCTCGATGGTGCGCGCCCGGCCGTCGTGAAGCAGGAAGGCGTCGCCGTTCAAGAACTCCCGCATCAGCCGGAGACCCCAGAGCGGTGTGGTGCGCCACTCCCGTCCGTTGGCGCTCCCGTCGGGGCGGTTGTCGGCGAGGCCGTCCCCCATGTCGTGCAGCAACAGGTCTGAGTAGAGCACGACCGGCTTGTTCGAGAGCGCCGCGATGGCGTTGGGCCCGGTCATGAGCTGCGGCACATGGCAGCCCGCGCAGCCGACCTGGAGGAACCGGTCGCGCCCCCGCATTCGGGCGGGCGTGTCGGGTCCCGGCGCCGGCGGAGCCAGGGTGCGGATGTAATGCACCACCGCCCGTACCGTCGATTGAGGGATCTCGGGATCCGGCGCGTGATCGGCCGCATCGGTGGGGGTCGACGCCAGGGGGTTCACGTTCTCGACCGGCAGGAGGTCCGAGGTCACCCCGATGTCCTGGTGATAGGCCTCGACGGTCTGCTGCAGCAGGCTCGAGACCTGCGCCTTCCGTGAGAATCGGCCCAGCTGGAGCCCCCCCCCGCCCCCGGGTTCGGTGGCCGGAACGAATCCGGCCGGGGTGACCCAGTTGGGCCGCCCCGAGATCCCATCCCCGTCGGCGTCCGTCTCGTCGGCCAGAGCGAGGATGGTCGCCACCGGAATGGCTTCGATGAGCCCCACGCCGAATACCGGGGGCGGAAGCCGCACCGACACCTCGACCCCCGACGGCAGCGCTTCGGCCTGGGCGCCGGCGATGGCCTTGTCTTGAAGTTGGGGCCCGCCCAGTTCGGGGACCTGCACCCCACCCTGGCTGAACCGGGTGAGGGCGTTTTCGACCCGGCCGCGCCCGTCGCCGCTGTGGCAGGCGGCACAGGAGACGTTATTGAAGATGGGCCCCAGGCCCTCGGCGGGAGCAAACGCCCGCCCGAATTCCTGATCCCCGCGTACGAAGGCGGCCAGTTCCTCGGCGGTGAGCCCGGGAAGCGGCCCGTCGAAGATGTCTCCATCCGCCGGCGCTTCGGTGGTGAGGTCCGAGCAGGCAGCCGCCATCGCCAGGAAGCCGGCCAGCACCAGCCGGCTAGCGCGCGCCCCAAGTGGACTCATGCGATCTGGTCTCCGTCGCTGGTTCGCCGGCACAGGAGGAGCGCTGCCAGTTCATGGCCCAGTATTCTGTCCTTGTAGCCGACGCGGACGGTGGTCGGCCCGTGGAACGGCTGGCGGTCCAACACGTACAGCGTGCTGCCCGGTTTGAGGCCGAGCTTGGCCAAATAGCGGAGCCGTTCCGGCTCGCTCGTCATGACCCGCAGCACCTCGACCGCGGAATTCAGCGGTACCTCGGAGAGTGGAATGGTCTCGACCTCGGTCATCGACCCATCGGCCTGGGGAATGGGATCGCCGTGCGGGTCGAAGGCCGGGTTGCCCAGGGTCAGCGCCATCCGTTCGATCAGGGATTCCGAGACGGCGTGCTCGAGGCGCTCTGCCTCGGGGTGCACCGAATCCCAGGCGTAGCCGAGCTTCTCGACCAAGTAGGTCTCGATGATTCGATGGCGGCGCAGCGTCCGGAGCGCCGCCCGCCGCCCCGCCGCGGTCAGCTCCACTCCCTTGTAGGGGATGTGCTCGAGGAGTCCCAGCTCGGACAGTCGCTTGACCATGCCGCTGACCGACGGGGCGGAGAAATTCAACCACTCGGCGATGTCGCTGGTGGCCACCGGGCCGCCGTCCTGGGACAGGCGAAAGATTGCCTTGAGGTAGTCTTCGACCGAGGCGGTGAGGCGCGGGGGCCGCTTGGGCGGGGTGCCTGGGGTTCTCGGGGGCCCAGGGGGCGAGGACGTGGGCTGGGGCGGGTGCATAAGCGCTCAACAATTAGGCGGACCTAATTCTATGATATGCTCGCCCTAAAAGCAAGGGTCGGGCGGCGACGCGCTCGACCCGCCCGGTCGCGGGCGTCCCCGCACCCCAGGCCCAAGCGGCAGCGTTTCAAGCGGTTACGCCCCTAGGTGCGCGGCTGGCGCCGCCATACGTCCGCCGATAGCCACGGTGCACCGGGGGGGGGAGCTTCTGTGCCGACCGGCTCCGAAGCGCCGCTGTGCGGGCCGGCAGCGGAACCCTGGCCACCGACTTCGCGCTCAGCATCGAGTCGCGGCTGGCTCATAGCGCCGGGCGACTCGAGCAAGCCCTCGATCTCATCGAGCAGATCCGGAGCGAGATATTCTACCAGGGCACGCTCACCTCACCCCTCAGAGCGGCAGCGTTTGAACGCTCTTGGCGAGCGGAGCTCCTGAACGAGGCAGGGCGCGACGAAGCCTTGGCGTGGTATGGGCAGTTAGCTAATCTCTCGGTGTACGAGTTGGTGTACTTGCCCATTTCGTATCTGCGCCGGGCCGAGATCCACAACCGGGCGGGCCTGCACGCCAACGCCTTGGAACCCTGCACCGCGTTCGTCGACCTCTGGCGAGAGGCCGATGAGCCACTTCAGCCGCTCGTCCGAGATGCGAAAGAGCGCATCGCGCAGCTGTCGAGCGAACTCAACTCCAATTAGCCTAGCGCCACCGGGCAAGGAGGAACGTCATGGCCACGAGAACCAAGAAGGTCACCTACTGCTACCTCAAGGTTCCGAGTCGCGCAGGGCAAGGTGCCAAGGTGTTGGCCGCCATCAATGCGGCCGGCGTCGACCTCCTCATGTACAGCGGATTTCCCATCGGCGGCGGCAAGGCCCAGCTCGATTTCGTGGCGCGGGATATGGGCGCGCTGCGCCGCGTGGCCCGGCACGAGGGCTGGCGGTTGAGCAAGAACAAGAAGGCGTTCTTGATCCAGGGTGACGACAAACCGGGCGCGGTGTATCGCATCGTGGATCGTCTGGCCAAGCGCGGGATCAACATCACCGCGGCGCAAGCCATCGCCGCCGGCGGTGGGCGGTTCGGCATGATCATCTGGGTCAACCAGAAGGTGTACGGGAGGGCGGCCCGAGCATTGAATGCCAAATAGCGATGTGTTGGCGCCGGGATCGACCGCCGCCTATTCTAAAGGTGGCCCTCAGACCATGGGGCCACCGGAGACGGCGGGTGCGGCTGGCGGGCGAGCCCGGGGAGGGCTGATGCCGTCTGGTGGCCCACGAGAGGGAGTGATATAGTAGCTCCATGGGAGAGACCTTCGAGGTCGACGCCTTCGGACTGACGGACCGAGGCAAGGTTCGGGACGAGAACGAGGATCAATTCCTCGTCGGCGGGATTCACAAGGCGATCGACATCACCCAGACCAGCCTCCACAAGCGCGAACAGGCCAAGCTCTTGGGAGGCCGGCTCGGCGCGCTCATGGTGGTCGCCGACGGAGTGGGCGGGGCCGCCGCGGGAGCCCAAGCCAGCGGGGTGGCCGTCGATACGCTGGTGTCATACATCACCTACACCATGCCATGCTTCTTCCACTTCGCCGACCACAGCGCCGGCGACGTGTTGAAGGAGATCACGACGGCCTTCGAGAAGACACACGAAAAGGTGCTGGCCGAATCGCAGACGAGTGGCAGCCAAGGCATGGCCACGACCCTCACCATGGCCTACGTGCTGTGGCCGCGGGCCTTCATCGTCCAGGTCGGCGATAGCCGCCTCTATCTGTTGCGCGACGGCTTGCTGGACCAGATCACCCGGGACCAAACGATGGCCGAGGACCTGGTCGACCAAGGAATCCTCAAGCCGGAATTGGCCGAGAAATCCCGCTGGAGCAACATCCTGTCGAGCGCAGTGGGGGGGCGCGATCGCGCGCTCGATCCGGTGCTCTACGATCTCGGCCTCAAGGCCGAGGATGTGATCATGCTCTGCAGCGATGGGCTCACCAAGCACGTGTCGAATGACCAGATCGGTGAAATGCTCGGGCAAAGCGGGTCCGCTGAGCAGGCCTGCCGGGACCTCGTCGCCGCCGCGCTCGATGGTGGCGGCAGTGACAACATCACGGTGGTGGTAGCGAAGTTCCCGACGCAGTAATCACACGTTCTCCTCCCAGGACCCTCCTGGCCCGTCTCATGCGAACCATCAAAGAACCTGTCGCCACGTCACCCCTGACCAACGTAGGAGCCTGTTAGCCATGTCCGACGCCGTTGCCTCGGAGATCAGCCGATTCATGCGGGGTCTCAAGCGCCGCAACACCAACGAGCCTGAGTTCCACCAGGCGGTGCTCGAGGTGGTCGAGTCGGTTATGCCGTTCGTGCTCGAGCACCGCAAATACAAAGATGATTTCATCCTCGAGCGGATGACCGAGCCGGACCGCATCGTCATCTTCCGCGTGACCTGGGAGGACGACCGTGGCCGGGTTCATGCCAACCGCGCCTGGCGGGTCCAGTTCAACAACGCCATCGGCCCGTACAAGGGCGGCTTGCGCTTTCACCCCTCGGTGTCGTTGAGCGTCCTCAAGTTCCTGGGCTTCGAGCAGGTCTTCAAGAACAGCCTCACAGGGTTACCCATGGGGGGGGCGAAGGGGGGCGCAAACTTCGATCCGAAAGGCAAGTCCGATCGGGAAGTGATGCGCTTCTGCCAGTCGCTCATGATCGAATTGCATCGACACATCGGCGATTACACCGACGTCCCGGCCGGGGACATCGGTGTCGGCCCGCGCGAGATCAGCTACATGTTCGGGCAATACAAGCGCATGGAGAATATTTTCGCGGGCATTCTCACCGGGAAGGCCTTGAGCTTCGGCGGCAGTCTCATTCGCAAGCAGGCGACCGGCTACGGTGCGGTCTATTTCATGGAGGACATGCTCGCCAGCCGAGGCGAAAGCGTTGCCGGCAAGCGCTGCGTGGTGTCGGGGTCTGGAAACGTGGCGCTCTACACGATCGAGAAACTGAATCAACTCGGCGCTACGGTCGTCGCGGCGTCGGATTCAGGTGGGTTCGTGTATGACAAGGACGGCATCGTAGAGGAAAAGCTCGAGTGGCTCAAGGAACTCAAGGAGGTGAAGCGGGGCCGCATCAATGAGTACGCCGACAAATTCGGGGCCGCGTTTCATGCGGGGCAGCGGCCGTGGAGCGTACCGTGCCAGCTGGCCTTCCCGTCCGCCACCGAGAACGAACTCGACGTGGAAGCGGCCCGCGACCTCGTCGAGAACGGCGTGGTGGGCGTCGCGGAAGGCGCCAACATGCCTACGACGATCAACGGACTCCGGACGTTTCTCGATGCGCAGATCCTGTTTGCGCCGGCCAAGGCCGCGAACGCCGGCGGGGTAGCAGTCTCGGGTCTGGAGCAGAGCCAAAACGCGCAGCGCATCAGTTGGTCATCCGACGAGGTGGACAGCCGGCTCCGCGAGATCATGGGGAGTATTCACGCCCGCTGCCTGAAATACGGCAGGGAGAAGAACGGCTTCGTCAACTACGTGAAGGGAGCGAACTTGGCGGCGTTCGTCAAAGTCGCCGATGCCATGCTGGCGCAAGGCCTCTTCTAGCGGGGCTCCGCATCGTCCGACACGAGCGCCAAGAGCGGCGTCACGATGCGCTCGGTCATGCCCCACACGATGTCGCCCCCCTCACCCTCCTTCGCCCCCTGCCCCTCGCGTCCCACCCGGTAGCCGGGGTACACCCGTTCCACCGAGCCGGCATGCATGGTCAACCGGACCCACACCTCCGGCCGCAGCATGTCCGCCACCGGCGCCCATATCGCCGCCACGGCCTCGTGATTGAGCGCGATCGCCGGGCGGCTGTCCAGCGCGAATACGAACGGCCGCACCATGATCGGTGGGAGACGGGTCCGGCGCGTCGCCACGTCGTCGAGCGCGCCCAAGAGCTCGGTGGAGGCGAGGGGAATCCCCACCTCCTCGAGCGTCTCCCGAGCGGCCGTAGCCAGGAGACCGGCATCCCCCGGATCGCTCCGGCCCCCCGGAAACGACACGTGTCCCGACCACGGATCGCCGGCGCGCTCGGCACGCTTGATGAAGAGAATGGCATCGGGGTCGGGAGCGAACAGCACTGCAACCGCGGCTTGGATCAAGGCGTCGTCGTCTTCGGTGCGCGGGGCCCGCTCCCTGAGACGCCGGGCCAGGCGGGCCTGCAAGGGGGTCAGGGAGCTCACGCCAGGTACCGGCTCATCCAATTCACCGTCCCGTCGATGGCCCGGTCGAGTTCGAGGGTCACCCCGCGAAACGGATGCACGGCGCCGAAGGTGTGCCCGGCACCCTCGATCCCAAGCAGCTGGATGCTCTCGCTTCTGCCCGCCCCCCCTGCCTCGGCGAGCGACTGCGCCTCCCGGGGATCCACCGTCTCGTCCTGGGTCCCGTGCACGATCAGCCACGGCGCCGCCACCTTGGCGGCCGCAGCACCGATATCCAGCTCGTCCCCCGTGCCCGACGCGGCGTTCTGTTCGAGATCATCCAAGACGTCGGCATAGAGAGGAAGCACCTGGCCGGTCCTGGCGTTCACCACGTCCAGCTTACCTTCGCTGCGCCATTGCTTGAGCTCCGATCGCGACCACCGATGGAACGTGCTCACGGCCGACCAGGTCACCAGCGCACCCAGCTCGGGGTCCGATGCCGCGCGCAGCACCGATAGGCCGCCACCGCGCGAGTGTCCGAAGAGGCCGAGGCTGGTCGGCGCCGGGACGCCGAGTTCTCCGGCGCGCAGCGCCTCGATCACGGCATCCAAGTCCTGCAGATCCCCGGAGAAGGTCGCGTGGCCAAAGCGCTCCGGAAAGCTGAACTCGCCATCGTCATCGACCCCACTGCCACTCAGGTTGAACGACACCGCCGTCATCCCCGCCTTGGCAAGCCGCTCGGCGAGGACCGGAAACATTCCCCAGTCCTTGAACCCCTTGAAGCCGTGCAACACCACCACCGCGGGCCGCGCCGGCTTCCCCTTCCCGGCCGCGGCGCGCGCGCCGGAGCGGACGTCGATGAGAATGGGCCCCAGGACGCCGGGGATCGAATGCTTGGTGAGCGAAGGAGTAGACATGGGAGACGTGAGTCGTGAGTCGTTGGAAAGCTGGCTCAGCACACGGCCGGCTCGAGAATCGTAAGGGTGCCGGCGGTGGCGTCGAGTCGTGCCGGCACCCCCAGCGGCAGGGTCCACTGATCGTCGACATGGCCGATCGGGAATCCCGCCGCGACCGGGACTCCCAGCGGTCCGAAGGAGGTCTGCAGAATCTGGTCGATGCGCAACGCCGGAGCGTCGGAGGCCGGCTCGCGGAGGCCGAGCTGCCCCACGACGACGCCGCTCAACCCGTCGAACGCCCCTACCATGCGAAGATGGGCCAGCATGCGATCGATCCGGTAGGCGTCCTCCGCCACGTCTTCGAGAAAGAGCAGCGCGCCGTCGAGGTCCGGAAAATAAGGGGTCCCCACCAGGCACTGGAGCAGCGAGAGGTTGCCGCCGAGAAGCGGTCCCGTGGCCACACCACTGCGGAGCGTGGTGGGACGGCAAGACGATGACAAATTCAACGGCACCGCCGGACTCGCCGGCTCGGTCGTGAGGCGCTCCAGGTGCTCGCGGCTGAAGGGCGTCGGCGCCTCCCGCGCGATGGGACCATGGAAGGTCACGACCGCGGTGATCCGCGTCACGGCGTTCAAGAGTGCTGTGATGTCAGAATACCCGACCAGCACCTTGGGGCTCCGGCCAAACGCATCGAAGTCTACGTGCTCGAGGATCCGGGTCACGCCGAACCCGCCTCTCAGGCACCAGATGCCGTCGACGGCCGGGTCCCGGATGGCGGCGTTCACATCGGCCAACCGCTCGTCATCCGTGCCAGCCAGGTACCCGTACTTCTTGCCGGCGTTGGGTCCCACTTCGGGGTGCCAACCCAGCGCGCGGCACGCCTCTTCCGCGCACGTGATATCGGTCGCGTCGCGCAGCACACCGGCCGGAGCCACTAACCTGATGCGGCTCCCTCGCTTAAGCCCCTTTGGACGGGTGAGTGTCTTTGACCCCACTGGACCCCCGCACTTACATTTCCCGCGCTCAACCTTCTGCTCGGAGAATCGCGCTGCGCGCTTCCCATCCCACCTTGCTCGTCGCCGGCCGCGCCATGGCCGAGGCGCGAGATGAATTGGTCCAGGAATGGGCCGACTGGCTGGGCGATCGGATGACCGCCTCCACCACAATACCCCGTTCCCTGGTCGAGCGGGAGCTTCGGTTGATCATCGACATCATGGTGCAGCTGGTCGGTCCCTACCGTCGCGAAGCGAAGGCCGTGTGGGAGAAGGTCTGCGACCACTACGGACGAACGGCCGCCGCCCGCGGGCTCGCAGCGGGTGAAGTGGTCGAGGAGATCCAGTACCTCCGCGAACTCATGACCCGACGGCTGGCGCCCATCGTCGCCGCCATGCGCGCCCGGCAAAGCATGGCGATGTTGCTCCATCTCAACCGGGCGCTCGATCAGGGCATCGCCGCGGCCGTAGTGGGCTACACCGACGCGCTGGTGGCGACCATGTTCAGCCAGAACGGCGTCCCCGCCCCGGACACCGAGTTCGACGCGGCCGACGTCGAGAAACAGCTGGGCACCATCGAAGACCTCCTGGCCACGGTCATCGGGCCCAGCTGATCTCCTTTCCCATCCGGTGACGCTCGACCTCCTGCCCGCCATCCTGTGGCTGGCACCGTTCGTGGTGTTCATCCGCCTGGCCCGGCGGACGCCCCAGCTGACCGACGCCACACCGGCCACCGACGGGCTGGTGAGTGTGATCATTCCCGCCCGGAACGAAGCGCAGAATATCGAGACCGTAATCCGCTCGATCCTGGCCACGTCCTACCATCCAATCGAAGTGCTGGTGGTGGACGACCGCTCGACCGACCGGACCGCGGCCATCGTCGACGCCCTGGCGAAAGAGGACCAGCGGGTGCGGCTCATTGCCGGCGAGCCCCTGCCCCAGGGCTGGTTCGGGAAGCCGTGGGCCTGTGTTCAAGGCTACCGGCAGGCCACCGGGAACCGCATCCTCTTCACCGATGCCGACACCCGCCACCAGCCGGCGCTCCTCGGCTACGCGGTGGGCGCCGCCATGGAACACCAAGCCGATCTGCTCACCATCGCCCCGCGCCAGGAATGCGTCACGCTTTGGGAACGCCTGGTCATGCCCCAGATCGTCTTGATCTTGGGCTACCGGTATCACCCGCGGGTGGTGAACCGGGCCCGGCGGAGGCGAGGGGTCATCGCCAACGGACAATTCATCTTCGTCACCCGCGAGAGCTACGAGGCCATCGGGACCCACGCGGCGGTCAAGGGCGAGGTCGCCGAAGACCTGGCCTTGGCCCAGCGCTTCTTCGCCGCGGGACATAGGCTCTACCTGGCCTTCGCCGAGTCGCTCATGACCACCCGCATGTACCGGAGCCTGGGCGACCTGATCGAAGGCTGGGCCAAGAACGTGTTCCTGGGCGGCCGGCAATCCTTCCCGGATGAACCGCTGCGCCGGGCCATCCTGCCCCTCCTCTTGGCCCCCACCGCGCTGTTCTGGCTGATTCCGCCGGTTGTTCTGGCCCTGGGGCTGGCCGGGCTGCTCCCGGCCTGGACCCGTGCCGCGGCAGCGGCCACGCTCCTCTCGCTCGGGTTCTGGGGCATCGTGTCGTACGGGATGCAGATCCCCGTGCGCTACGCCATCGGCTATCCGCTGGGGGCGGCGATGGCGGCCTACATCTTCCTCCGGTCGCTGTGGCGGGGAGAGAAGGTGACGTGGCGGGGGAGAGAGTATGGAGTCGTGAGTCGTGAGTCGTGAGTCGTTCACGAGACCAGTGTTGGTGCTAGAACGATTGCTCGCGCGTAGGTTTGCGTCGCCCAACTGATGCCCCGGTCGTAACCATCAGGATCTGGATCCTGGGCCGACGGCAAGGATGGGAGACTTTAAGCAACTGAAGGCCTGGCGGAAGGCGCACCAGCTCGTCCTAGCTGTCTACCAGGCAACAGCTAAGTTCCCTCATGAGGAGCGGTATGGGCTCCGGGGTCAACTGCGTAGAGCGGCGGCCTCGGTCCCAGCCAATATCGCTGAAGGATGTGGCCGCCGTGGAGACGGAGACTTGTGCCGATTCTTAGGTATTGCCTTGGGATCTGCTGCAGAGCTAGAGTATCACTGTTACCTGGCCCGAGTTTTGGGGCTTCTCACCGGAGATGTTGCACAGCGATTGATGGACGACTCCATTGAGGTTCAGAAGATGTTGGCCTCGTTTATCCGGTTTCTGAGGCGAGCTAGATGATTGCAATGCCCTTGAATGAAGTCTTAAGTCTCTAGTCTGTAGTCTCATGTCTCAGGTCTCACGACTAGTCCTCACGTCTCACGACTCATGTCTCAGGACTCCACTCCATGATGAAACTCTCCCTCACCCGTGACATGGTCGACGCGCTGGATGACGCCGTCGACAAGCCCGACTGGCTCATCGCCGAGGTGGAGCGGATGAAGACCTCCGGCGAGCCCTACGAGCTGACCTTGATACCCGAGCAGAGCACGGCGCTCGAGGAGCTGTGCACCATGAACATCCGCTTCGACGCCGAGGGCAATGTGAGGGCCGAGCACATGGCGCTCGAGGAATTGTCGAATCTGGTGATGGAGAATTACTAGAAGACTTGAGACTTGAGTCGTGAGTCGAGAGTCTGCGGTCATCAGTCGTCGGGCGGCGGTCTGCAGTTCCCGGTTTGAGCCTCTTGGCACTTGGCAACACCTCGTATACGAAGTGACTCCTCGGGCCCACTTCCCGTCCCGTTCACCCACCCGCATTAGGGTGCGGTTTCCGCAGTCATCCTCCCCGCAGGCTACTTGCAAGGGCAATCCCTAAACGTGATGGCGGGGGGGCGTATGAATGCAGGCTGGCCGGCCGTTCTGGCTGATATATGGCAGGACTGGCAGGATCGGCTCATTTTTCTGCAGTCTAGTACTCGTTAGGCGGCGTCACGTGAAGCGCGATATCTACCCATTACTCCCGGTCATTGCGGCAACCCTCGCCCTCTTCTGGATCGTACCTGGCGTACCCTTCGCTCATTTGGACGATCCCAGCTACTGGGGAGTGATAGGCTATGGATTGACACTCGTGGTGGTCGTCACCCGCGTGCTCGGGCGCCGATCAGATGCGTCCGAACGCCGGTGGTTGATCGGCTTCCTGGTGGGGATGCCGTTGATATACATAGCGGCTTGGCTGCGCTTTGGTGGCGCTGCTTCCTGGTTGGCGATCGAGTTCGTGGGGCTTGTCCTCTTCTCTGGCATCGCATGGCTGTCAGTTCGCCGATCGGTGTGGTTCTTACCGTCAGGCATCGCTTTGCATGCGTTGTGGGACGCCGGACATTACGGAATAGCGGAATTCATCCCAAACTGGTACGTCGTGGGCTGTATCGTTGCAGACGTCGCCCTAGGCCTATACATCGCCGGTCGCCTGTCCGGACTCGCGTTGGTTGCGACTCGAAGCTCCCCGCGGGACGCCGTCTAACCAGCAAATGCACCTGACGGGGCGCGCACGCCGGTAAGGAATACAGCGTTTGTGCGGCGGCCTATGATAGTGCACGTTAAAGTGACTGATACCCGGCCTGCGGCCGGTCTCGCCAACGGGTGGGTCGCCCGCAGGTGATTTGCAGGCCGTTAGGCAGCAGCGCTACGGTTCAGAGGACCAACGCGAGGGCCGGCAGGGTCCAGATTTGGGAGGTGTCCGCGACAGCAATGGATGGCCAAATTAGGACAGCGCAGGAGATACGTAGAACCTCCGACAACAAATTGGCAGGTATTGTCCGGTTGCTACTGGCCGTGCTTTTTCTGATGACTGGTGCTATGAAGCTTGTGGTGCCAATGCTTGCCGAGGCCTGGTCCGGACAACTGCTCGCTGCGGACCTACCGCTTTCCACGTTAAGTCGCTGGACCGTTCCGTTTCTCGAGATTTTCCTAGGTATCGCTCTTGCTATCGGCGTATTTGTTCGCCCGGCGGTTATTGTGGTCATAGGCGTTATGATCGTCGCGACGTACGTTCATCTAGTCGTTGACGATCCGACGCTGTTCCCGCTGCAGCCCACCGAGCCGATCATTCCGCTCATCGTGATTGTGATGGGTGTCTACCTTCTATGGCGCGGGGGAGGGGCTTGGAGTGGGGATCTGAGAGCGACGGGGACTGCTGTCTAACCGGCGTTTGCACCTGACGCGGGCGCCGCTCGATGTACGGCCTTAGATCTTCTTGAGGCGAGTTCCGTGGCCGGGCCGCTCCCGCAGACGGGCGCGGACGCTGCCGCGCAGGTGAAACGCAGATCCGTTAGGCGCCAACTTTAACAGGATCGTGCCGTGTGGTTGGTCTGGACTGTAACGGCGGCTTCAGCAGTAGTGGCTACCTCCTGCGTAATCCTACTTCGGGACGACTGGAGGGTGGCACCGAGGGGCTGGCAGTGCCTTGCCGGCTCCGGCGTGGCACTCGCGCTGGGGGGGCTCGGCTTCATCATCCGTTTCTGGCAGCCTCTTCCGGGCCCTTACATCGCAAACGAACTCTATCCATTGGGCCCATATGTGAACGCGTGGGCGGTGTCATTCGGTTTCATGTGGCTCGCCTACGGTCTGGCGTTCGTGACGTTGGCGCTGCGAGGCCAGCGGTCTTTCAAGATCTGGCTGGCGATGATTGCGACCTGGATTCTGGCGTGGCTCCCTCACGCCATCATCGTGCTCGGCTTTCTGACGGCGGGTGAGAACGAGCGAAGCCTGGAGCTTTACCGCGGCTGGGCAGCGGAGTGGCGCGGCCTACTTGCCCTCTCGGTTAGCGGCCTGATTCTCGTCGGGCACCTTGGGCTGAGCCTAGCGGGGTTCGTTCTCACGGGTCGAGCACTGCTGCGAGATAACAAGACTCCTGCCTAACAGGCCGTCAGTCCCTCGACGACGGTGCACATGAAGGCGTTCGCTCTTCCACCAATGGCCTCGTACGGCACGATCTATCGTTGCTGCGTTGGAAACTTCCCTCACACACAGGAGGGTCCGAGCAATGGCCCGGTCTTCCGTCGGACTCGAAGCGGTGTTGTCGGTCATAACATTGGCGGCCTGTGGAGCGGAGCAGGCTGAGGAATCGCGGGCGACGGGCGAGCTTGCGGCTCCTGCCGGCAACCAAGGAACTTCGGTGCAACGGATACGAGCCTACACTGTGCTATGCCGGCCATGATTCGTTTGGCGCCCGCAGCAGAATAACAGATCCGTTAGGCTGCGTGGAATGTGACAGCCACGGCCGTTCGCGTTGCTCGTGCACGCTCTGACACCGAGCGTCGAACTGAAGGTGGCGCCCAAGGCGTTTCGATTCTCCTGCCGCGGCCGGGTCGAGTCAATCGCCCCGGTCCTCTACCTCACCGGGTCAGGCGCCAACCAGCGCGTTTCCGCTGTCGGTGATTCTGCTGCGCCACCCGGACCCTACACGAGAGTTGCGTTCCTCCAGGCTTCCGCAGAGCTTGAGCTTCCCATTTCGCGCACCGATGCACTAGAAGCTTTCCTCCGCTACGCACTCGCCAAGGTTTTCAAGCGCACCTTCCTTGTGCGCCCCACGGTCTTCGTCAGTGGCATCGAATCGATCGCGGGTACCTTCGGTGGGACCGAGGCTCGTGTCCTCGAGGATGCCCTCCTGTCTGTTGGCGCGCATAGGGTCGTGTTCTTCCCGTTGCGCGCCACCTAATACTCGTTAGGTCCACCGGACCCACTCTTCAACAGAGTGATGCTGCAATCCGCATGGCGGGCCTCCATCGCGTCGCTCGGCCTCTCAAGCGTAGGCTCCTCGCCAGCATGAGGGTCTTCCCGAGCTCCGCGCAGTCCGATCCCCAGCGGGGTTCCGCTGCCGATCCGGGTCCCTAACCGCCGTCTCCGGTGGACGGGCCTTGCAGCGGTCAGCAGAAATCGTTGATTTCGCTAAGGGTGTACTACGATGGCCCGCCACCGACATGGAACCCGTTAGGCCAGACAGGAGTCTCACGTGACGAACCCGAATGAATAAACAGCCGCAGGACAACGACGACCGCAAGGCGATCTACATAGGAGTGTGTGTCGGCATCGGCATCGCGATGGGCGCAGCATTTGGAGCAGCGATGGGCAGTGTCGGCGTGGGGATCGCGTTCGGAATCGCGCTCGGTGCGGCGATTGGCGCAGCAATTTCACTTTTCATCGACAAGGACGGTGCCAGCTAGCACGGGCTCCTGCTGTCGTGCCGTGCGGCAGCATCATCGAGTTGCGCCTTCGAGCTTGGCGCGGCAGCGTTCATGGGTACTGCTCACTGTTGGCCACGCAACAGACCCCAATTCGCTAGTCGAAGACGTCGGAGGTCCGATGCGGTGACACCCCAACTGACGTACCCTCCCAAACAGTAGACGAACAACGTATCCCAAGCAGGCAGCGGCCATTCGTGGTGTTCACACAGTCCCTCAAGCCAAGACACTCACACCAGGACCGAACCATGGGCGAGAATCGCATCATCTTCGTGCAGGGATCGTTAGATGACGTCAACAGGCAACTACCGGCGTCCGAGGAAGCCGCAAGGGACGATCCGAGCGGCATGGTGGATGCCGCCGTAGATCGTGCGCGGCAAATGACGTCCCGCGCCGTCAACCAGATTGATGCCATCTGGAGGGTAAGCAACAAGAAGGCTGCCCTCGAGTCGGCCTGGAAGGATAACGCAGCGTTCTGTGCCTATTTCGGGATCGACCACGTCAAGAAGAGACAAATCCGCGCATTACGTCGCCGTCTGCTGAAGGTCAACCAGTGGATCGGAAGGGGACTCAAGATCAAGGTGCGCCCCGCGAATGGCCCCCGCTCCGGAAGATGCAAGAAGGGGGGCGCCGGCTTCAATAACCGCGGAAAGTTCGGTAAACGGTGGATAAACCTGTGCCCTGTCTGGTTCGGGGTGGCCAAGAAATGGGAAATCCCCCCGGACGATCGCAGGGCGTCGATCGTTGCGCATGAAGTCGCGCACTCCCTCGCCGATATCACAGGGTTCGGTCTCTGGACCGTCGACTTGCCGAAAGGCGGTCCGAAGCGCGGCCCAAAGGAGGCGCGGGAATTCGCCAGGACAAACCCGAAGAGGGCACGGCACAATCCGGAGAACTTCGAGCACGCCCTCTTAGCGCTCATGCACCCCGATCACGTCACTGCGGAAGACGACTAAGAGCGAGGTGAGCGGCACGGTCACGACACCGCTCATCTCAGCTCGCCGTGTACCGGTCTCGCAGCAGCCGCAGCGCATCGGGCTCGCCGATGACGGTGACCAGATCGTTTTCCCTCAGCACGTCGCGCCGGCCGGGCACGATGATGTCGTTCCCGCGACGGACAATGGCAACCAGTGAATTCTCCGGCAGCTCCAGGTCCTGAATCGCCTTCCCGATGAACTCGGCCGTGCGGTCGCTCGAGCGCAGGCGAACGGTCTGGTAGCGGGTCTCCTCGAGCAGCAGCTCCTTCAGGTGGGCCGCGTTGCGAGCCTGCAACCAATCTTCGATGAAGTGCTCCTCGTCGACACGGTTGGCGAGCTGCGCGAGCATGCGAAGATGCTGCCCGTGGTCTTCTTCGGGACTGACCAGGAGGAAGATGGCGTGGACGCGGTGGGCCACGTCCTCCTCGCCGCCGATAGCATCGATGACGTCCATCAGGAGGCCCGCGCGCGATCGCGCCAGCACCATCTCCGGCCGCTCGATGCCGAGCACATGGAGGTGCGGCAGGGCGGCCCCACGCGCCACCGGGGTCGCGCCGGTCTTGGTGCCCTGCAGGAAGCCCTGCTCCAGCTTGGCCGCGGGAACCGGCAGCCGCGTCGCCAGCTGGTGCGCCGCCTTCGACACGAGCTCCTCGAACGATTCCCCTTCGTCTAACTCGATCACCTGCGCCCGGGCCACGACCTCGTCGAACTGATCGTCGGACCGGAGTCCCTTCTCCTTCAAGATCGTCCGGAATTCGCGGTCGAGATCGTCATATTGGCGCTGCCCGAGCCGCCTGAACCAGTGATAGATGGCGCCGTCGCGGACGACGTTCGGCCGGGCATACCACAGATACCACACCAGGCACACCAGCACCACGCCCAGTGTGAACAGAATGGCCAGCCAGCCCATGTACACGATCAGGATGAACGACGCCAGAATCCCCGCGACCTGCATCCACGGATAGAGGGGAGACCGGTAGCCGGGGTCGTAGGACGGGATCCGGCTCTCGCGCATCACGATTACGGCCAGATTGACCAGCATGAAAATGAAGAGCTGGAAGGCACTGGCGAGTTTGGCGAGGCCTTCCTCGTCGAGGACGAGAATAAAGACAACGATGAGCACGCCGGTAAAGACGATCGCGAACGACGGTGTGCGAAACCGCCCCAATCGGCTGAACACATTGGGCAGCAAGCGGTCGCGCGCCATGGCCAGCGGATACCGCGATGCGGAAAGCACGCCCGCGTTCCCGGTGGACGCGAACGCCGCGAGCGCGGCGGCCACGATGAGCGCCAACCCGAGCGGCTTCGGCAACCACGTGAAGAAGGCCTCCGCGGCCGTCGCCACCGGCGTCAGGTCGGCGTGGAACGCACCCGGCTCGAGCACCGCGACCATCACGAACACGCCGGTCACATAGATGATGGACGTGGACGCGAGCGAGAGGATCATCCCGAGAGGGATGTTGCGCTCGGGGTTGGTCACCTCTTCCGCCACGCTGGCCACCTTGGTCAACCCGGCGTAGGACACGAACACGAACCCGACCGTCGCGAGCAGGCCCTCCACGCCGAACGGCGCGAACGGCGTGAAGCGCTCGCGAGTCACCGACCTCGGCTGGTCGAAGATGATCTCGTGAAACCCCTGCAGAATGAAGAAGACGGTCACACTCAGCAGGATCACGACAAACCAGCGCTGCAGCCCGCTGGTCTCCTTCGCCCCGATGATGTTGATGCCGACAAACACGACGGTGAGTGCTACCGCAATCGGCTTGATCGGCAGTTCAACGAAGAGCGCCGAGTAGGCGCCGATGCCGACGAGGGCGAAGGCGGTCTTGAGCGAGAGGGCCAGATAGGTGCCGAGCCCCCCGATGGTGCCGAACATCGGCCCCAGACTTCGGTCGAGGAAGTAATAGGTCCCGCCGGCCCGGGGCAGCGCCGTACTCAGCTCCGCCTTGCTGAACATGGCGGGCAGGATGAGAATGCCGGCGATCAGGTAGGCGAGTACGACGGTCGGTCCGGCCTTGGCCGCCGCCAGCCCGGGCAACAGAAAGAACCCGGAGCTGAACATCGCGCCGGTGCAAATGGCGTAGACGTCGAAAAGCCCCAGTTCTTTCTTGAGCCGATGCTCTTTTCGAAGGATAGGCATAGGCCTCGCGCGGGCCAGGTGAGGGACTCGCTAATGCACAGCGGAAGCGTCGATCCGTACCGATTGTGTTGAAGGAGCTATCCCCTACGCCGCACTCCGCTCCAACCGCTCGACCGCCGAGCGGTACTCGTCCACCAACCGCTCGTAGATCGAATGCCAGGTGCGTGCCCGCGCGGTCGCGAGCGCGCCGGCCGACAGGCGGCTCCGGAGCACCGGGTCATGGATCAGCCGGTCCAGACCCTCGAGCATGGCGTCCACGCTGTCGGGCGCAACCATCCAGGCGTTCTCGCCGTGGGTGGCGAACTCCAATACTCCGCCCGCCGCCGCCACCACCGGCGGCAGCCCGCTGCCCATGGCCTCGAGCACCGAGTTGCCGAAGGTCTCAGTACTCGATGGGAACGCAAACAGATCCGCCGACGCATAGGCCTCCGAGAGCTCCCGGCCCTGCTTCAACCCGGCCAAGTGCACACCGGGGATCTGCCACTCACGGATCTCGGCCTCGAGCGGGCCCCGGCCCACCAACACCAGCTGAGCCCCCTCGCGTCTCACCCCCAAGAGCTCCCACGCCCGAAGCAACAGCTCGAGGTTCTTCTCCTTGGCGATCCGGCCCACGTAGGTGACCAACAGGTCGCTTTCCTGATCGCCGACGCCGAACGACCGGCGGTAGGCTTGGCTCCTGAACCGAGGATGGAACTCCTCGGGGTCGATGCCCCGGCTCCAGACCCCGGTGTGCATCACCCCGCGGCTGTTCAAGTGCCGCTCGTAGAGCTGGCTGGGACAGAGCACCCGCGACGCGTGGCCGTAGAACCAGCGGAGATAGGGCCACCCCGCGCGCACCGCCCACTGGACGCCGTAGCGCGACGCGTATTTGTCGTAGTCGGTGTGGGCCGACGCCACCACCGGGATGCCCAGCGCCCGAGCGGTCTTGATGCCGGCCACGCCCAGGGCGAACTCGGTGGCCGCGTGCACCACGTCGGGCGCGAACGCGCGGGCGTCGGCCAGGATGTCGCGCATGCGGGGGAAGGCCCACTGGACGTCGCGATAGAGAAAGAAGGGGAGGCTCGGCGAGCGGTGCACCTCGGGGCGGTCCGGTTCACTCTCGGGCAAGGGATAGGACGCGGTGTACACCCGCACCCGGTGGCCGCGGGCCTCGAGGGCCTCGGTCAGGCGCAGCAGGGTCACCCCCACCCCGCTCACCATGGGCCAATAGACCTCCGAGAACACGGCGACCCGCACAGACGACTCCTCGCTGGAACACTGGGGCGGCTGGACTCGAACCAGCAACCTCCCGGTTAACAGCCGGGCGCTCTGCCAATTGAGCTACACCCCACCATGGGCGGCCGGGGCCGCCCACGCAAGGTAGTCCGACGAGCTTGATCCCCGGTAGAACGGCGCTAGGATCAACACCCATGCGCGACATCCAGGAGGACCACCGGCGCTTCATGGCCACGGGCCGGCCGTTCGGGCGGGCGGTGGTCACCAGCGTCTGGGGCTCGGCCCCCCGCCCCGCCGGTGCCTGCCTCTTGGCCGACGCCGCAGGCCGGATCGCGGGGTCGGTCTCGGGCGGCTGCGTCGAAGGCGCCACCGCCACGGCCATCGCTCAAGCCCTCGACGCCGGGAGCCCCAAGCTGGTGGAGTTCGGGGTGAGCGACGAGCAGGCCTGGGAGGTGGGACTGGCCTGCGGCGGCACCATCCGGATCCTGGTCGAGCCCGAGGTGCGCCAAGCCGTGGCCCGGGCGGCCGCGGGCCCGGGCGGCGTGGCCATCGCGACTTTGATCGAAGGGCCGGGAGACATCGGGGCCGCGCTGGTGATCGACGAGCGCGAGCAGACGGTCGAGCCCGTGCGCCCCGCCGGCCACAGCAAGGGCGATGGCGGGGCCGCACTCCTCGACGAAGAGCGAAGCCGCATCGTCGACACCGCTCGCCACGCGCTCCGGCGCGGCACCAGCACCACCGAGACGTTCGAAACCCAAGGCCAGACGTTCCAGGTGTTCCTCGAGGTCTTCCCCCGACAGCCGACCCTGGTCGTCTTCGGCGGGGTCCACATCGCCGCCGTCCTGGTGCCCATGGCCCGGCTCCTGGGCTACCGCACCGTGGTGGCCGACGGGCGGGCGTCGTTTCTCACCCGCGAGCGCTTCCCCCAGGCCGACGAGCTGATCCTCGGCTGGCCGGACGAGGCGTTCCGCCAGGTGGAACTCGATTCGGCCGCCTATGTGTGCGTCTTGACCCACGACCCCAAATTCGATGACCCGGCGCTCGAGATCGCGCTCCGGTCGAACGCCGCCTACGTCGGCGCCATAGGCTCGCGCAAGACCCAGAAGGCCCGCCGCGCCCGCCTCGAGAAGGCGGGACTCAGCGACCAGGAACTCGATCGCCTGCGGGGCCCGATCGGGCTCGACCTGGGCGGCCGGGAGCCGGGGGAGATCGCGCTGGCTATCCTGGCCGAGATGACGGCCGTGCGCTACGGCGCGAGCGGCGGCCCGAGAGCCTAGTCCACCACCCGCTCGCCTTCGCGAACGGTCAGGTCACGGTAGAGCGCGGTGAGCCGGCCGGTGACCGGACCCGGCGCGCCGTCGCCGATCCGGCGGCCGTCGACACGGGTCACCGCCGCCAACTCGCCCATGGTCCCCGTGCAGAACACCTCGTCGGCCCGATAACACTCGGTGAGGCTCAAGTCCCCGACCTCGGCCGCAATGCCGTGCGCCCCACACAGCTCGAGCACCGCCGAGCGGGTGATCCCCTCGGGGCAGGCCACGGTGCGGCTGGTGCGCACCGTCCCGCCCTCCACCAGGAACAGATGGGTCGCGTTGGTCTCGGCGATCATGCCGCGGGTGTCCAGCATGATGGCGTCGTCGGCCCCGGCGGCGTTGGCCTCGATCTTGGCCAGGATCGACGGAACGAGGTTGCAGTGGTGGATCTTGGCATCGAGGCAGTCGGGCGGCGCCCGGCGCACCGAGCTGGTCATGAGGGTGAGTCCCGTTCGGTCGTAGACCGGCGGCTTGTGCTCGGCCAAGACGATGAGCGTCGGCCCCGCTTGATTGAGGCGCGGGTCCATCCCGGAGGTGATCTTGACCCCGCGGGTGAGGGTGAGGCGGATGTGCACCTCGTCCCGCATGCCGTTGGCGTCGAGGGTGCGGGCGATCTCCTGGGTGATGGCGGCGTGGGTCGGAATCTCGGCGAACCCGAGCGCCAGCGCGGAGGACCGGAGACGGTCGAGGTGCGCCGTCAATCGGAAGATCTTGCCGTCGTAGAGCCGGAGCCCCTCCCAGACCGCGTCCCCGCCCTGCACCGCCGAATCGAAGGGGCTGATCGCGGCCTCATCCCGGTGGAGGAGACGGCCGTTGATGTTGACGACGATGTCGCGGTTCTTCTCGTTCCAGGCTTGAAGCATGGCGTTACCGGAGGCGATGGGTGTGGAGTCGGGTGTAGTAGGGCAGGCACTCCTGGTAGAGCGCCTCGAGATCGGGTGGAAGCGCGACCGAGCTGGGCCGATACGGCGCGAACCCGGTCGAGCGCTCGACCGCGTCATACCAGTACTTGGCCCAGATCCCGTCGGTGCTGCGGGGGCCCGGCGGCCAGGAGAGCATGGCCTCGTCGAACGGAACCCCGATGCGCTCGCACAAGAGCGCGAGCACCCGCCGGGGGGCCTGGAGCACGTCGGCCGAGTCGATCACCGGAGGCGGCGGAGAGCCGTGGCCGGCCTCGCGCCACAGCGCATCGAAGAGGTCCGCCTGCTGCGGGAGTCCGGTATCGGCGAGCGACGGCGGGCCCATCTTCTTGGCGAGCGACGCCAGCATGGCCCTGGGTTCCCGAATCAGGAAGCAGTTGATCAGCTTGGCCAGCCAGCCGCGATCGATGTGCCCCAAGAGATGGTGCGCCATGTGTTTTTGATAGAAGACGCGGTAGCCGGTCTCTGGGTCCTGGCTGAGCCACCGCACCACCCGCCGCCAGTCGGTCTCGTGCGCGGCCATGACCTCCTCGCGTCCCGGATGAGCCACCTCGGTCTGGGTCAGGTAGTGGGCGTAGAGCGGCTCGTCGCAGACGATGGTGTCCGCCCGGTTGCCCCACGATCGCATGAGCGCGGTGGAGATGTTCCGGGGCCCCGACCACATGGCGACGCGTATAATAGGAAGGCTCCCTTCACCATCGTGCTTGGCAGAGGCATTGGACCCGCGGTAAACTACCCGAGGGCCGGGCGGGGTCCATGGCCCCTCGCCCACCGCCCGCCGCCTCACCTCACCCCCGTCTCAGACCATTCCATGTCCGGTTTCGCCATCATCATGTTCGGCCTCCCGGCGGCGATCATTGCCCTCGCGGTGATCTTGGTGCTACTGGACCGTCGGGCCGAGCGGTGATGCTCGTCGCCACCCAGGGAGCGCAGATCGGCTTACCGGCTGGGGGTGAAGGGGGGGGAGCGGCCCTCGCGGCGTTCCTCGGGTATCTCATCGTGATCTTGGGGATCGGCGTCTTCGCCACCCGGTTCTCCTCGGCCGGGATGCGGGAGTTCTTCCTGGCTGGGCGGGGGCTCAACCGCTACGTGGTGGCGCTCTCGGCGGTGGTCTCGGGCCGGAGCGCCTGGCTCCTGCTCGGGCTCACGGGCATGGCCTACGCCCGCGGGCCCTCGGCCGCTTGGGCGGCGGTGGGGTACATCGTGGTGGAGCTGTTCCTGTTCCTGTTCTACGCGCGGCGGCTCAGGCGCTTCACCGAGGCCTACGACTGCGTCACCCTGCCCGATTTCTTCGCCGCGCGCTTCGGCGACGCCAATGGCGCGCTCCGTGGCACGCTGGCCGTGGTCATTCTGGTGTTCATGGTGAGCTACGTGTCGGCCCAGTTCGTGGGCGGCGGCAAGGCCTTCTCGGCGAGCTTCGGCATCGACCCGGCACTCGGCGTGGGGTTGACCGCCGCCATCGTCCTTGCGTACACGGCCCTCGGCGGGTTCCTGGCGGTGAGCCTGACCGACATGCTCCAGGCCATCTTCATGATCGTGGCCTTGGTGCTCCTCCCCGTCGTGGCCATCGCCGACCTCGGGGGTCTCGGCGTCGTGATCGAGCGACTCGGCCGGCTCGATTCCACGATGATCGATCCCTTCGCGATCTCGGCGGGCGCGGCCATCGGCCTCATCGGGATCGGGCTCGGGTCCCCCGGCAACCCGCACATTCTGGTTCGCTACATGGCGATCAAGAGTGCGAGGGACCTCAGGGCAGCCGCCCTGGTCGGGACGGTGTGGAACGTGGTGATGGCGTGGGGGGCGCTGTTCATCGGGTTGGTCGGCCGCGCCGCGTTTCCCGACGTGGCCCAGCTCCCCGCGGGCGACACCGAGAACCTCTATCCCACGCTCGCCCAGGTGCACCTGCATCCGGTACTCTTCGGCATCGTGGTGGCCTCCATCTTCGCCGCCATCATGTCCACCGCCGATTCGCAACTGCTGGTGGCGTCCTCCGCCGTGGTGCGCGACCTCTACGAGCGCATCGTGCGGAAGGGTCGCACCCTAGACCAACAGAGACTGGTTCTCTATAGTCGAGTGGTCACCGTGCTGCTCGTCGCCCTGGCGCTCTTGCTGGGCTTCATCCTGGAAGGGCTGGTCTTCTGGCTGGTGCTCTTCGCCTGGGCCGGACTGGGCGCGGCGCTCGGGCCCACGTCGATCCTGGCGCTCTACTGGCGAGGGACCACCCGCACCGGAGTCCTGGCCGGCCTGGTCACCGGGACCGTGGTGACGGTGCTCTGGAAGCGGACCCCGGATCTGAGTGCCGTCGTGTACGAGCTCGTCCCCGCGTTCGTTCTGGCCGGAGCGGCCACCGTCATCATCAGCCGCATCACTCGACGCCCGGAGGACATCGATCGGATGTTTCGCATCATGAAGGGCGAGCCATGAGCCGTGTGATGGCGCGATGGCGCCGGCTACGCATCCAAATCGCCGTTGCCGCACTGGTTGTCTTCCAGTTCTCGTGCGACCCGGCCCCCCGGTACGACGTCGTCATCCGGGGCGGAACGGTCTACGATGGGAGCGGCGGTGATCCCCTAGCGGCCGACATCGGCATCGACGCCGATTCCATTGTCGAATTCGCCCAGCACATCGCGCGCGAGGGGCGGATCGAGATCGACGCGCACGGCCTGGTGGTCGCGCCCGGATTCATCAACATGCTGAGTTGGGCCACCGAGAGTTTGCTTGAAGACGGCCGGGCCCAGAGCGACATCCGGCAAGGTGTCACCCTCGAGGTGTTCGGTGAGGGCTGGTCGATGGGCCCGCTCAACGACACCATGAAGGCGGAGGTCGTCGCGGAACAGGGTGACATCACCTATCCCATACAGTGGACGACCCTGAACGAGTATCTCGAGCATCTCGTGGCGCGCGGTGTCTCGCCGAACGTCGCGTCGTTCGTAGGGGCCACCACGGTACGCATCCACGAGCTCGGCCACGACGACCGGCCGCCCACCGCGGCGGAGCTGGAGCGCATGCGCGACCTGGTTCGCCAGGCGATGGAGGAGGGCGCCCTCGGCGTCGGTTCCTCCCTGATTTACGCCCCGGCGTTCTACGCCTCGACCCAGGAGCTGATCGCGCTGGCCGAAGTGGCCGCGGAGTACGGTGGGATGCACGTCTCACACATTCGGAGTGAAGGGAATCAACTGCTCCCAGCGCTCGATGAGTTTCTCACCATCGCCCGCGCCGCCGCGGTGCGGTCGGAGATCTACCACCTGAAGGCGGCCGGCCGGCGGAACTGGCCACGGCTCAACGACGCCATAGCCCGGATCGAGCGGGCCCGGGCGGACGGACTCGAGATCACCGCCGACATCTATACCTATACCGCCGGCGCCACCGGACTCGACGCGGCCATGCCGCCGTGGGTGCAGGAGGGCGGGCTCGATCGTTGGATCGAGCGGCTCCGCGACCCGGCGATCCGGGGGCGCGTCGCCCGGGCCATGCGCACCCCGGCGGCCAGCTGGGAGAACCTCTACCTCGCCGCCGGCGGACCGGAGAACGTGCTCCTAGTCGGGTTCAAGCAGGACTCCCTCAAGCCGCTCACCGGCAAGACGCTGGCCGAGGTCGCGGCCGAGCGCGGCAGGTCGCCCGAGGAGACGGCCATGGACCTCGTCATCCAGGATGGCAGCCGCGTCAACGCCGTGTACTTCCTCATGTCGGAAGACAACGTGCGCCGGAAGATCGCCCTCCCGTGGGTGCGGTTCGGCTCGGACGCGGCGGCCCTGGCACCGGAGGGGGTCTTTCTGGCCTCGAATCCCCATCCGCGGGCCTATGGCACGTTCGCAAGGCTCCTCGGCCGCTACGTCCGCGAAGAGCGGATCATTCCGCTCGCCGAGGCCGTCCGCCGGCTCACGAGTGATCCGGCCACCACGCTCGGGATCGCCCGCCGCGGCATGCTCCGACCCGGCTATCTTGCCGATGTCGTCGTCTTCGATGCGCAAGCGGTCATCGATCGCGCCACCTACGATGCGCCCCATCAGTACGCCACGGGCGTAGAGCACGTACTCGTCAACGGAATCCCCGTGCTCGAGAACGGTGAGCACACCGGGGCGACACCCGGCCGGGTGGTGCGGGGCCCGGGGTGGAAAGCCGACGCTCCATGATTCCGGGAGCGTCGGGCGACGAAATGTCGGGCGCCGTCCGACGCTTCTTTACCATCGTCATCGGGATCACGGTCGTCGGAACAGTCGGTTTCATGGTGCTCGAGGGATGGGGCCTCCTCGACGCGCTCTACATGACGGTGATCACCCTCTCGACCGTCGGCTTCAGCGAGGTCCGTTCGCTCTCGACCGGCGGACGAGTCTTTACCATCGTATTGATTACGGCCGGCGTGGGGGCCGTCGCGTACTTATTCAGCACCCTTAGCCACTACGTCGTGAGCGGGGCGCTCACCGGATCCTTTCGGAGCCGACGAATGCAACGAACCATCGATCAACTCAGCGGCCATTTCATCGTGTGCGGCTTCGGCCGCGTGGGGCAGCACGTGGTCGAGGACTTGGAGAGCCGCGGGCAAGACTGCGTGATCATCGAAGAGGACAAGCAGGTCCTCGACACCCTGGGCAGCAGGCTGGTGGTGCCGGGGGATGCCTCCGATGACGATGTCCTCCGGCAGGCCGGGGTCGACCGCGCCCGCGGACTGGTCGCCGCCACGGGCGATGACGCCGTGAATCTGTTCGTGACCCTCTCGGCCCGCTCGCTCAACAAGGATCTCTTGATCGTGGCGCGGGCCAATGACCCGGCGTCGGAACCCAAGCTGGTGCTCGCGGGCGCCACCCACGCCATCTCGCCGTTCTCGATCAGCGGGCATCGTATCGCCTCGCAGTTGTTGAACCCGTCGATTACCGATTTCCTCGACGTCGTGATGCGCTCCGCCAACCTCGAGCTGTGGCTCGAGGAGGTCACCGTGGGGGAAGGAAGCGACCTCGACGGGAAGGACATGGAGGCGGCGATGCTCCGACTCGAAGTAGGTGCCAACATCATCGCGATTCGCCAGACCAATCAGCGCGGGTTCACCTCGGTGCCGGTCGCAGGCTATACCATCGAACCCGGCGACGTCCTCATCGCGCTCGGAACGCTCGAGCAGCTCCACGCCCTCTCGCACATGGCCAAGCACCATCCAACCATCCCCCCACCCCACGCGACCGCCGCGGGCAGGGGCGGGGGCGGGGGCGGGATTTCATCATGACGGCGAGCGGCGACGCCGCATTCGCGGAGCGGTTGGTGGCCACCCGGCGCGACCTCCACCAGCACCCGGAGCTGAGTTGGCAGGAGCGGCGGACCAGCGAGCAGATCCACCGGGCCCTCGACCGTCTTGGCATCGCATCGCGAAGCGCGTTGGACACCGGCATCATCGCCGACATTCCAGCCAGAAGTGCTGGACACGCCCCCGCTGTCGCGCTTCGGGCGGACATCGATGCCCTCCCAATCACCGAAGAGACCGGACTCCCCTTCGCATCCGTGCATCAGGGCGTCATGCACGCCTGCGGGCACGACGCGCACACCAGCATGCTGCTCGGGGCCGCAGAACTCCTCATGGCGCACGGAGACTTGCCCGCCACGGTGCGGCTCATCTTCCAGCCGGCCGAGGAGATGGGATCGGGGGCCAAAGCCATGATCCAGGCCGGTGCGCTGGACGGCGTCGGCCTCATCTTCGGAGGACATGTCGACCGCCACTTCCCGACCGGCACCATCGTCGCCACTGAAGGGGTGGTCAACGCCTCGACCGACGCCTTCCGAATCACGATCACCGGGCGCGGCGGCCACGCCGCCCGGCCGCACGAAAGCGTGGATGCCGTCGTGGTGACAAGCCTGCTGGTGATGTCGATCCAGACCGTGGTCTCCCGGGAGGTCGACCCCGCGCATCCCTCCGTGGTGACCGTTGGGCGCTTCGAAGCGGGGACGGCATCCAACGTGATCGCGGCGGAGGCCGTGCTGGAAGGGACCATCCGAGCCCAGGAACCGGACGTCCGCCGGCACTTGATCGAAGCCATCCGCCGGATCGCCCAGTCGGTCGGGCAGCTGCACGGCGCAGCGGTAACGGTTGAGATGACCGAGGGCACCCCGCCGCTCGCCAATCCACCCGAGATGGTGGCCCTGGCACGGCGCGCGGCCGAGGGGGTGGTCGGGCCGGCAAGTGTAACGGCGCTCCACATCGCCAACATGGGCGGTGAAGACTTTTCCTATTATCTGGACCAGGTGCCGGGCTGCTACGTGCGCTTCGGCGCTCAAGTCCCCGGCCGCGAAGGCTACCCGGCCCATTCGAGCAAGTTCGACATCGATGAGGCCGTCCTGCCGGTCGGCGCGCGCTACTTCTTCGAAGTGGCGAAGCTGGCAGGCGAGCGCCTCCGGGCCGGCAGCGGGTAGCTCAGGTCGCGGCCACCGGATCGAGCCGGAAGTCGATGCGTCGGGCCGCCCGCGACACGCGCTCGGTGTAGTCCCGGCCGCCGACGCGTTCCCGGAGGGCGGCGCTCACCGGCACCACCATCACGGCGGGCTCCCAGGACACCGACTGGCCGGTCGCGGCATCCCGCACCTGCCCCGCCTCCAGCGCCGCGCTGGCGCGGGCCAGCGGTCGATCGCCCAGCACCCGGTGCAGCGCCTCGAAGCTGGCTTGCTTCTCGGGATCGACGAACCGCAGATACCGCTTCCCCAAGACCGCCATATAGTAGTGCGATGGGACGAAGGCGATGCCATCCAGGCCGAGGGCGCGGCACATGGCAATCAGCCATCCGAAGATCTCGCGCAGCATCCCGAGCCCGGGATGCTCCTGGCCCGGGAGCCGCGGGTGATCGGCCGAGAAGGACGCGCGAGGGTTCTGGAGCAGCAGCCACTCGACGAAGATCACCTCGCTATCCGGCACGACCCGCCGGGTCCGGCCCATCTTGAGCTCCATCAGCAAGGCGGACCGCTCCGGATCGGCGTAGAGCCGGATGGTGGGCACGCCGCCCGACGCGCGGACGATGTCGAGATGCGGGTTGGCGTATCCCAGCACTCGGATATGGTCCAGAAACTCCACCCGCTCCAGCATGAGCTCGATGCCGTGCTTCGAGTAGTGATCCAGCACCCGGTCGTGGCTCGCCCCCGTGGCCACCGCCCCCCAGAGTTCGGCTTCCGAGAGATCCCACCCCCCGCCGGCACCCGCTATGTCGCCTACGCGGGGCGTGCTGAACTCCGGGTGTTGAATCGCGTCGGCGAGGTCACGGATGCGCTCGAGGACACGCGCCATCTGGCTCGGCGGCTCGATGACGGTACCGGAGAGGAGCCAGGCGAAGAACCGCGCGGAATACCGCCACGCCTCATCCCCGTATCCACCGCCGAGCAGGATGGCGACCGCCGGGCCGCCGGCACCCCGCACGGTTTCGAGCACAAAGCGGTCTCGCGCAAGCATCCCATCGTGGGAGAGCTCCCAATCCCCGAGCCGGTCGTCCGCGGCCGCGTCCGTGCCGGCCACGTAGAGCACCAAGGTGGGCCGGTGCGCCCGGACGACTGGGGGCAGCTCCCGCCGCAGAGTGTCGAGCAGGACGTCGTCCGTCACGCCGGGGCCCAGGGCGATGCTGGTGTCCGCCACGGCCGGCGTGTCGTCCCAGGCGGTGTGGTGGATGGACAGCGTGTACACCGACGGGTCCGTGGCGAACGCAGCGCGCGTCCCGTTGCCGTCGTGCATGTCCAGGTCGACGACGAGCACCGGGCGGTCGAAGCCCTTGGCGCGGAGCCGGGCAATGCTCACGGCAATGTCATTGAACACGCAAAAGCCCATGCCTCTCTCGGGTGTCGCGTGATGGAAGCCCCCACCCAGATTGACACCGATCCGCTCCCGGCCCAATGCGATGCGGGTGGCCTGAATGGTCCCGCCCACCATGAGCCGCTGGAGATCGAGCACCGCTTCCAGCTCGGCCTCGGTGACGGTGATGCCGAGGATCTCGGTCAGGGTCTCGGGCCGTTGGAGTCGCTCGAGATAGGCGGCGGAATGAACGGCGAGGACACGGTGGAGGGCGACGGGCCTGGGGCGATCGACGTCCCGGCGGCCCACCAGGCCCTGATCTTGGAGGAAGGCGAGGATGCGCTCGCCGCGGCGGGCATCCATGGGAACGCCGCTCACGCTACGGGCGTACCGCGGATCGTACACGAATCCCGCTGGAGCCCGGGCAAGCCGCCGCCGCATGGCGTGCCACATGCGTCGCAATCGGAACGGTGACGAGCCCGTCACGTCGGTCTCAGGGTCATGCCCCGGGCCACCGGTTAGTCAGAGGGTCAAACCGAAGCCGGCATGCAGGTGAAAGGCGACGTTGGGAACGGTGGCGTGGCCGTTCGGGATCGGGACCCGGGCGTAGGACCCGGATACCTTGCCGCCTAGGCTGACGTGCCACCCGCCCTTGACCCGGAAGTTCCGTTGGGCCGAGAGCAAGATCGTGCCGCCGGACCAGTAGTATCCCGCCCCCAGGAGCGGCTGCAGGAAGCCCTTGTCGTCGGCCTCGTCGAGCCCGCGGATCTTGACGTCGGGGTTGGCGAGCACCACCCCCGCGCCGGCGGCGAGGATGAGATGGCCGAGCTTCCACCCCCGGCTCAACGAGAAGATCGTGTAGCCGTTGGTGATTTGGAACTTCTCGACCTCGGGCGCCGGGGGGTCCTCCATGTGCAGCTTGTGGTGCAGAAACCCGATGATCCATCCCCGGCTTCCACTCCACAACCCCACCTGGATATCGTAGTACGGGAATCCGGTGAACGGGCGTGTCGAGAAATTCGCCTCATCGATTCGGATATCGGGAAACCCATCTTGGGAGATGGTGACCGGAGTGCGCAGACTCCACGCATCGCCGGTGGCGAAGTCGACGGTGACCTGGCTGGCCGCCGGAACAGCTGCGACGAGGCTGGCGGCAAAGGCGAGCGACATGCAGCGTCCAGCGGAGCGCAACCGGGGAAAGTGCAGGATCTTCACGTCACCCGATCCCTAGCATCGAGGGGACTCAATCATAGCCCGGATCACGAGCACCGCCAACCACGGAGGCGTACGCCGGGCACACGCTCCACCTCCGCGTTAGACTTGGGAGCGATCGCTCCCTCCTGGGATGCGAGAAAGGAACAGCATGCCGCAGCCTCCTGGTCCGCATACCGTGCCCGACCCGCGCGAGCGGCGGCGTCCCTTCTTGCGGGCCCGCTGGTCCAACCTCGTCTTGCTGACCTACGCCGTCCCCGACGAGCTGGTGCAGCCATTCTTGCATCCGGCGCTCGACCTCGATCGCTGGGAGGACCACGCCCATGTCAGTCTGGTGGCCTTCGACTTCCAAGACACCCGCGTTCGGGGCCGCCGCTTTCCCGGACTCGTCAACTTTCCCGAGATCAACCTGCGGACCTACGTGCGTCACGGGGATGAGCGCGGGGTCTTGTTCATTCGTGAATTCGTGCCCAGCCGGATCATCGCCATTGTCGCTCGCTTGCGGTACAACGAACCCTACACCGCCATCGACATGTCCAGCGCCACGACCGGCAAGGGACACGACCTCGCAGTGACGCACCGCTGGCGCCACAACGGGGTGAAGGGACACCTCAGTATCAGCGGCTCGCAACAGTCGACGCTTCCCAGCGAGCCGGACCGCTATCCGTTCAAGGAACATCACAAGGGATTCGGTGTCTCCCGCCGCGGGGAACTGGTCAGCTATCGGGTCGAGCATCCCGAGTGGGCCGTGCGCGAGATCCACGCCCTGGATCTTCAGGTGGATTTCGCATCGCTGTATGGCCCGTCTTGGGCCGGGCTCCAGGACGCCACCCCTGTCAAGACTACCTTTGCCGTCGGGTCGCCGGTCGAGGTCTTCCCGCCCGGACGCTAGCTCGGGCGCCTAAGGCGCCTCGCGCCCCGCAGGACGTGGGGTTTCCTCGGCCGGAGCGGCCAGACCGCTGGGGCGGCCGGGGGGAGCGCGCCGGGCCGGGCCACCGGGACGGGCACCGGGATGCGCCCGCGCGGACGTGATCAAGCCGACGGCGGCAAGGATCACGAGCGCGGCGAGCATGGTCCGCGGGGCCAGTCCCTCGCCGCCCAAGAGCCAGCCGAGCAGCACGGCGACGACCGGATTCACATAGGCTGCGGTCGATACCCGGGCAGGGGTGCTCACCCGCAGGAGCCACACGTAGGCCGAATAGGTGATGAGTGAGCCGAACACGATGAGGTAGCCGAGCGCCAGCAGCGAACGGGCGGTGATGGCGGAGAGATGCACCGCGGCCCATTCACCACCGGCCGTCGCGCCACCGAGCAGCAGCGTGCCCCCCGCCAGCATGGCCATGGCGGTGAAGAGGAGCGGTGACGCCGGCTTTCGGGCTCGGAGCGAGAAGATGGATCCCATGGCCCAGCAGAGCCCCGCGCCCATGAGCGCGAGCGCGCCGGCCAGGTCGACACCGCCGCCACCCACGACCTGGGCAGGGCTCACCAAGATCACGACCCCGAAGAACCCGGTGATCAATCCGGCGACGATCTGCCGGGTCGGACGCGGTCCGCCCCGCCACCACCAGTCGAGCAAGACCATGAAAAAGGGTGTAGTGGCAACGATCAGCGCCGCGACGCCGGACGGCACGCGTTGCTCAGCCCAGACGACGCCCCCGTTCCCACCCGCCAGCATGAGTCCCCCAACCACCATCGCGCTGAGCCAATGCGTCCTGTCCGGTCTGGGAACGCCCCGCCAACGGCACCATGCGTAGAGCAACGTCCCAGCAATGAAGAAGCGCGTTCCGGCCATGAGGAACGGCGGCAGGGTTTCGATGGCGAACTTGATGGCGAGGTAGGTGGAGCCCCAGACCAGGTAGATGGCCGCAAAGGCCAGCACCAGTCTGAGAACGGCCGGCTCATCCCCCCCACCTGGACCGGCCGGGGGAGTCCTAGTCTCGGTCAGCGGCAGGAGGAGTCACGTCAGATGCGGACGGTTCCGACGCCGTTGGCTGTGGCGGCGAGGCTCGGCTGGGGCCTGTTGGAGCGGCCGAGTGCCCCCCGCCCCCGCTGTCGGCTGGGCCCGCCGGGACGGTGAGGTATTCCTCCCGGTACATGCGGATCAGCTCAAAGAGGTAGGACAGCGCGAGCGGGCCAATCAGGATCCCCAGAAGCCCGAAGAACCTCACGCCGGCAAACGCGCCGACCAGGGTCAGCATCGGATGGATATTGGCCCACCGCTGATAGATCATCGGCCGCAAGAAGTTGTCGATGTTGCCGACGAGCACCAGGCCCCACAGACCCATGAACACAGCCGCCCCGATACGCTGATCGATCACCAGGGCGATGGTAGCGGGCAGCCACACCACGCCACTTCCCACAACGGGAAGAATCGAAAACACGCCGGTGACGACGCCCCAGAAGAACGGATTCGACAACCCGGTCCACCAGAACGCCATGCCAACCAAGGCCCCCTGCACCGCGGCAATGAGTCCGGTCCCGACCAGCGTCGAGTTGGTGACATCGCGAAAGCGGGTGCGCAGTCGTTCGGTGCTTCCGGTAGAAAACGGAATGTACGGGCGGACCGCTTGCCAAGTGGACTCCGGGTACAGCAGCAGGTAATACAGGCCAAACAGCGCAATGGTGAAGTTGAGAGCGGCCCGCGTCGCGGTGCCGACGAGGCCCACCGCGCTCCGCCCCATCCACGACACGACTTGCTCGCCGAGGCCGGCGATTTGCGGACCCACTTCATACTGGCCGATGCGGAGTTCCGAGAGCCGGGTCAGAATCGGACTCCGGATCACGCCGCCGGCAATTTGCTGCCCTTCGGTGGCGACCAAACCCACCAGGGAGACGCCGGGCCCGACGATCAACACCAGGGCCAGCACCACCACCAATGCCGCTGCGATGCGTGGCTTGAGCCAGCGGCTGAGCCAGCGATGGAGCGGCCGGAAAATGACAAAGAGGACCGGGATCCCAATGAGCCCGGTGGCGAACGGGGCCAACGCAAAGGCGAGCCCCAATCCCAAGACGGCGATGAGGGCCGCGGCGCGTTGATGCTTGGTATCCAGAAAGGGCATGAAGGCGTCGGGTCGCGAGGCGGTTGAAGGCTAGGTCACTGCGCGATGCACGCCGCCGCCCTGGAGCAGGTCGCCCAGGGGCGCTCCCCCGCGAGGCCATCATCCTCCCAATGCCACCGGGCCAGCGCCCTATCCCGGGCGGCAGCGGCGCTGCTCTCGGCACCCCCCCTCGCTCGCACCTCGAGACCGGCGGGAAGCATCCCGATCGACGCTCGCGCTGAGAGGTACACCGAACGCCAGCGTCCCAGCCCCACGCTATCGACCCACCAGTACGCGGTGTCGCGCGCTCCGAGAGCCAGCCGCGGAAAAGCGAGTGAATCCTCGTTGATGAATCGTGCCACCACCAGCCCGTTGGCGAGCTCCGCGCGGCTCGCCGCCGCGGCGTGCCGCATGGGCTCGATGCGGACCAGCGGCCCCGGGACCTGCGAGCCCAGAGGGCTGTCACTCACCAGGCGCTGCCCGTCCCCTGCCCCGGGATCGCCATCAAACGGAAGTGCCCGGGCGTAGCCCAGGAAGTCGTCTCGCGACGACGCATCGATGCTTCGGCCGAACGAAGGAATCGCCGGCGCGACGGCAGCGCTAGCGGTAGCGGGGGGGGGCGGAGGGGCCAGCTTGACTTCACCACCCAGCTGGCCGATGACGACACCCCCAATGAGCGCGAGAATCAGCAGAATGGGACCTCGTTTGCTCGCGCCGCTCTGGGCCGCCTGATTGGACATTTGCATCGTCCCGGGCGAGGTGGGGGCGGGGGGGAATGAGGAGGATTCCCGTCGGGAGGTTGGATTATAGCACCCACCTGAGAAGTTTCCAGACGGCCCGGAGCCCAGGGTCTGACCCTAGGAGCTCTGGCATTGTCCCACTTTGAAACTTCTGCCGTCCTGTCATCGTTTGGGGGAAGCGGTCACCCAAGTCCATAACGATGGCTCTGTTGGGGGAACACCGTATGGGTCAAGTGCAACGTGGGCTCGCCGTTCTGATTCTCGCCTCCGCCGGCCTCGTCGGCTGCCGCGACGCAAGCGCCAATGGGGGCGCCGGGGGTGGAGAAGGGCGACCCTACAAGATTGGCGTGGTCGACCGGGGGAGTGTGCGGGTGGTCGTGGAAGAGACCGGTGTGGTCGAGCCCGAGCGCCAAATCATCGTCAAGTCGCCCATCTCAGGCGTTGTCCAGCAGCTCCTGGTCCGGGAAGGCGATCGGGTTGGGCGCGGGAAACTCCTGGCCCGCATCGTCCCCGATATCGCGCAGGCCAACACGTTCGCGCGCATTCGCAGCGAGATCGCCTCGGCGCGCATCGCCCAGGAGAACGCCGAGCGCGAGTACCAACGGGCCCTCCAGTTGAGTGAGACCGGGGGGATCGCGCAGGCCGACTTGGATCAGCGCCGGGTGGATCTCGACCAGGCACGGAATCAGTTCCAGGCGGCCCTCGACCAGCTCAAGCTCATTGAAATGAGCGGGGTGACCACCGCAGAGACGACGCAGTGGGCCCGCATCGTCGCCCCCGCGGCGGGAGTCGTCATTCGGCGGGGTGTGGAAGTAGGTGAGACGGTTGTTGGGGGAACCAGTGCCTTCGGCGGAGGCACGGAGCTCTTCACGATTGCCGACCTATCGACCCTGCTCGTCAAGGCCGCGGTGAACGAGGTCGACATCGGAAAGGTGCGCGTGGGCGACAGCGTCTCGCTCAGCGTCGATGCCTTTCCGGAGGATACGGTCAGCGGCACGGTCAGGCTGGTCCCGCCCGCGGCGCGGCAGCAGGAACGGGTCCGCGTATTCGACGTGGAGATCGAAGCGCACGACGGTGGCGGCGTCTTGCGCCCCGGGATGACGGCCAACGTGGCGATCGCGGGTCCCAGCCGGGTCGACGTGACCCGGGCGCCGGTGGAAGCGGTCTTCTTGAGCGAGGGCGCCCCGGTGGTGTACCGTGTCTCCGGCGACCAGCACGAGCAGACGGCGGTCAGGCTCGGGTTGAGTGATTTGTCGTTCGTCGAGATTCTGTCGGGCGTGGCCGAAGGGGACACCGTCGCCCTCGAAGATCCCGCAGCCGCCATCGAACGCGCGAACAACCCGGCTCGCCGGCGGTAATGCCTTCGCTCATCGAGGCGCGCGATATCACCAAGGTATACCGCCTCGGCCGCGTGGATGTGCCGGCCTTGCGCGGTGTCGACCTCGACGTCGCAGCCGGCGAATTCATCGCCATCATGGGGCCCTCGGGGTCGGGGAAGAGCACCCTCATGCACATTCTCGGGTGCCTGGACTCCGCCACGTCGGGAACCTATGTGCTCGACGGCGAGGACGTCGGCGGCTTGGCCGGCAAGCGCCTCGCCCACGTGCGCAATCGCAAGGTCGGTTTCGTCTTTCAGACCTTCAATCTCATGCCGCGGCTCAACGTCGAAGAGAACGTGGCTCTCCCGCTCAAGTACCGGGGTTCGCTCGGCAAGCGCGAGCGACGCGCCCGCGCGCTGGCCGTGCTCGCGCAACTCGGTCTCGATGATCGCGTGGGACACCGTCCCGATGAGCTCTCCGGCGGCCAGCGGCAACGGGTCGCCATCGCCCGCGCGCTCGTGGGGGAACCCACCATCCTCATGGCGGACGAGCCGACCGGCAACCTCGATTCCCATGCTGGCGCGGAGGTGCTTCGGACGTTCGAGGAGTTGCACGCCGCGGGGCACACCATCGTCTTGGTGACCCACGATTCGAGCATTGCGTCTCGCGCGGAGCGGATCGTCGAAATCAGTGACGGGAGAATCGCGTGAATTGGCTGGAATCGATGCTCACTGGTCTCGGCGAGGCCCGGCGGCACTGGGGTCAGACCCTCCTCTCCCTCTTGGGGCTGGTGCTCGGGACCGGCAGTATCGTCACCGTGCTCGCGTTGTTCGGCGGGCAGGCCGCCTTGACCCAGCAGTTCCTCGAAGAAGTCGGCGGCGTGGGCACCATGATCGTCTACGACCGCGAAGACGCCCTGCGCCCCTCCGCCCGGGAGTTGGCCTCCGACCGACTGACCTACGATGACGCCGCGTTCCTCAAGGCCCGGGCCACCACCCTCGCCGCCGTGAGCCCCGGCTGGTCGGAACAGCTCACCTACCGGGCTGGGGCCACGGCGTTTGTCGGCCAGGTCATCGGCACGGTGCCGGACTATGCGGTCATCAACGACATCCGTCCCATGATTGGGAGATACCTCAGCGATCTCGACGTCCGGAACCAAGCCCGCGTGACCGTGCTGGGCTGGAAGTTCGCGGACTCGTTATATGGCGAGCCGGAGCGCGCGCTCGGCCAGGTCGTGAATCTCGGCGGGAAGCAGTTCACGGTTGTCGGGGTCCTCGTACGAGAGGAGTTCTATTTCGCCTCGTGGGAAGACAATGCGCTCGAGTACCGGAATGAGCGGACCTACATCCCCATCACGACCGCCATCACCCAGTTCAGCGGCGTGGATCGATTGTCGTTCCTGACGCTCAAGGCGACGCGCCACGGCCGCGCGACCGCCGAATCAGAAGTCCGGAGCCTCCTCTATGCACGGCACGGCGTCGAAGACTTCGACGTGCGACCCTCCGGCGGAAACGCCGGAGGCGAGAGCGGCAACTTCTTGAAATTGTTCAACTACATCTTCCTCGTGGTCGGGATCGTGTCGCTGTTCGCCGGCGGCATTGTGATCGCCAACATCCTCCTCGCCTCGGTGGTCGAACGCGTTCGCGAGTTCGGGACCCGCATGGCCCTGGGGGCCACCGCCGGCGGCATCTTCGCCCACGTCCTCGCCGAAGTCATGGTCATCACGCTCATCGGGGCCGTCTTGGGCCTGGGCCTCGGCCAGGCCCTTACGGGGACCGTCGCCCACTTCATGCGCATGCCCGCCGTCGTGAGCCCCCTCATCGCCGCCGTGTCCGTCTCGACGGCCCTAGCCGTCGGCTTGGCCGCCGGCTTGTATCCGGCGTTGCGGGCCGCTCGGCTTTCGCCCGTTGAAGCCCTCCGGTATGGCTAGCCCTCCGATTCTGAGAGCGGTGCTCGAGGCCACGGATCTCGTTGGCGATGCGGTCCGTGAGATCCGAGCCCATCCGCTCCGTTCGCTACTCACCCTGTCGGGCATCGTCTTCGGAGCGGCCTCCCTCGTGTCCATGACGTCACTGGCGTCCGCGATGCGGGTGATGGCGTACGACGATCTCGAGGCCATGGGCTTCCCCAGGAGCTTCGCGGCGATCGACCGGGGGCCGCCTTCGGATGCAAGCCGGGCGCACGCCCTGCAGCATCCGGGGCTTCGGCTCTCCGATCTCGACGCCTTGGCGGCATTGCCGGGCGTCGAATCGGTGCACGGCCGCAATTTCGGCGATGCGTACGTCGTGAACGCCCCGGCCGGGCAACGGCACGTGCGCATCGATGGCGTCGATGCCGGGTACCTCGAGATGCGGAGTTATCGGATCGTGGCGGGACGCAGCCTCCGAGCCCTGGACATTCTCAATCGCGCTCGCGTCGCCGTCGTGGGGTCGGAATTGGTGCCCGCACTCTTCGGCGGCGTCGATCCGGTAGGGCGAAGGATTACCGTCGACGGCGTGCGCTTTCGGGTCATCGGCGTCATGGCTCCGATCGTGTTCGACCTGGTGCCGGCCGATTTCAGCTTCACCGCCCGGCGCATCTACATCCCATACACGTACCTCACACAGTACTACCAGGGACAATCGCGGCTCGACTTGGCGTTGGTCACGGCCCGCTCCACGGGCGACGTCCCCGAGGTGCTGCGACGGGGCAGTGAGCTGCTGCGCCGCCGGCATCGCGGGACCGAAGACTTCACTATCGACAACGAGGCGGCCGATGTCCTGAGCGACCTGGCCATGGCCGACGGGATTCTCAACGGATGGAAGGGTGTCATGTACGCGATCGCCGCCGTGACGCTCGTGGTCGGCGGGATCGGCCTGTTCAGCGTGTTGCTGATCAGCGTTCGGGAGCGGGTCCGGGAGATCGGGATCCGCAAGGCGCTCGGGGCAGACGATGGCTCCATTCTGCGCCTCTTTTTGGCCGAGTCCCTGACCTTGGCTGCGCTCGGGGCGCTGCTGGGCGCCGGCGGTGGAGCGGGGCTCATCCTCATCACTGAGCGCATCGCGGCCGCCTTCGGTAGACCCTTCGCCATCCCCATCCACCTGCCGGGCGTCTTCATCGCGGTGGGCTTCGCCATTGTCGTGGGGCTCCTGTTCGGCTGGTACCCCGCGCGCCGGGCCGCCAAGCTCGATCCTATCGCCGCCATCTCCGGTCTCTAGCCACACGCCGCCACGCGTTGTCCAAGATCTCGACACCCTCAAAACCGAGATAGTGCCTTTCGGTGCAATCGGTAATATCTTCCCTACCCTCAGCCCGTCGCCGAGCCTTCTACAAACACGCAACGGAGTGCACACATGAGGAGAGTCTTACTGGGCGCCGCGCTCGGGGCCGCGGCCTGGTTGGTCCCCCAGACCCTATTCGCTCAACGGGGCGGCACGGTTGAACTGGGGGCCCTTGGGCAATACACCATCTTCGACCAATCCCTCGAATTCGATGACGCAATTCTGGGAGGCGGGCGGATCGGTGTGTTCCTCAACCGGTCGATCTCCCTCGAGGCGCAAGGCGCCTACGGTCAGACGGACAGGGTTCGGACCGGGCAACGGGCGTCCTTCTTTCCCATCCACGGCATGCTGCTGTTCCACGTCCCAATCGGAGAGCGGGCTGCGTTCGTCGTCGGTCCGGGCTACGTGCATCACGAGTTCGGCAAGGACTTCAACGGGTCCGAGGACGGGGTCAGCGGATTGGCCGGCTTCCGGATTGGGTTGAGCCGTTTGCTCGCCCTGCGTGTGGAAGGACTGATCGACTACGTGCCGACACCGGCGAATCCGGTAGACGATAGCTGGACCTACGGTGCGCAGGCGGGTCTCTCGGTGCTACTCGGCACCGGAGGACCGAAGGACCGTGATCGCGATGGCGTCGTCGATCGTCTCGACCGCTGCCCGAACACGCCGATGGGTGAACTCGTCGATGCTACCGGGTGCGCCATTCCCAAGGACCGGGATGGAGACGGGGTGCTCGATACCGCCGACCGCTGCCCGAATACACCGACCGGCATGCGGGTCGATGCCAATGGATGTCCGATCGACGCGGATGGTGACGGTGTCCCGGATCGGCTGGACCGCTGTCCGGATACCGAGGCCGGCATCACCGTGGACAGCCAAGGGTGCCCGGCGGCCACCGACACCGACGGTGACGGCGTCGTCGACGCGACGGACCGCTGCCCCAACACGCCGCGCGGCGCCAACGTCGATACCGACGGATGCGTCATCCCACAGGACAGCGATGGCGACGGCGTGGATGACAGCATCGATCGGTGCCCCAGAACTGCCTCCGACGTCCAGGTGGATGCGGTGGGGTGCCCGATCCTGTTCCGTGAACAGCAAACCACGCTGGTGCTCGAAGGGGTCCGCTTCCAGACCGGGCGGTCCGCGCTGACGCAACCGGCGCGTGCCATTCTCTTGACGGTGGCACAATCGCTGATCGGCAATCCGACCATTCAGGTCGAGGTCGCCGGCCACACCGACGCGACCGGCTCGCGCGACACCAACATGCGGTTGTCGCAGGCCCGCGCCGATGCGGTCCGAGACTTCCTCATCAGGAACGGTGTCGATGCGGAACGACTCGTGGCTCGCGGCTATGGGCCGGATCAGCCGATCGCCGATAATGGAACGGTCGTCGGCCGCGCCGAGAACCGGCGGGTTGAGCTCCGGCGTCTGAATTAACGAACGGTGCCTGATGGAGGTGCTGGATTGCCTCCTCAGCCGACATATCAGGTGGGCGGCGCTTCTTCCTCGGCGGGGTGGTTTTCCCGCCGAGTGAGGGACGCCGCCCTCTGGTGTCGGGGCCGGTCATGGCTCCGGCGGGCGCCGGTGTTGCTCTACGCGGCCTACGCCGGCCTCCGCCACCTGACCGATCCGTGGCACTGGGCTGGTATATTCTCTTAGCCGTGCAGCTCGCCCCGACAACTCACGCCCAGTGAGTCCTGATGGCCTTCGCGAGCAACACCGAAAACCTGCGCAGGCATCTCACCGCGTTGAAGGCGGCGGCCCGCTTGTTACGCCGCCAGCCGGACGAGGCGGCGGGATCCGCTCGGCGCATCGCGCAGGTGCTGGCCCGGCAGGAGGGTGACCATCCGGACATCGCAGCGATGGCGGCACGGCTCGAGGGAGTCCAGGGAGACGACCTCGCGGACGACCTCAAGGCGTTGATCGCCATGCTCGATGAGGCGATTGTCCGGGAATCCGCGCCGGGCGGGGTGGTGCTCCTGGTGGAGGACGACCCCGAGCTCGTCAAACTCTTCACCCATGCGCTCGGGAAGGCAGGCTGGGAGGTCGCGTCCGCCGCCACCGCCGCAGAGGCGCGCTCAGTGGTCGAACGCCGGGACGTCTCCGCCATCGTGCTCGATCTCATGCTCCCCGATACCGATGGCCGAAACCTCCTGCTCCAGCTCAAGGAACAGCCTCAGTCGGCAGCCATTCCAGTGCTCGTCGCGTCCGCCCATGCCGACCCGCATGTCAAGGCCGAGTGCCTGGCCTTGGGCGCGACCGACTTCCTCAAGAAGCCACTCAAGCCGCGTAAACTCCTCGACCTACTTGCCCGTCGGGCACGACCCTCATCTCCCGCTGACCCCAGCGACCCGGCGGTGGCGGTTCGTTTGGCGGATCGGGTCGCCTTGAGCGCGGCCTTTCGAGCGACGGGCGGCGGGAATCGGGCACTGGCCTTGGTCGGGCCGGCGCAGCCCGATGCCGGCCCTGGCTCGGGACGCACACCCCTCGAGGACATCGTGATCGGGGTTGGGGCCGGGCTCACGGCGGCCGTCGGCGACGACGGTCTCGTGGCCCGCCACGGAGAGGATGAACTCGCGGTGCTGTTTCGTGGGGGTGACCGTGAGCCGTTCAGGATTCTGGAACAGGCGCGGCAGGACCTGCGCGCCCGCCAGGGGCAACAACTCGACTTTGTGGCCGGGTTGGTCTCCCTGACCGAGGAGATGTCCCTCGAGGAGGCCACGGATGACGCCGGCCGGCTGCTCTACAGCGCCCTCGGTTCGCCTGGGGGCCGGGTGCTCTGCGATCTCGACGAGGTGGTATCACCAAACGTGCGGGTGCTCCTGGCCGAAGACGACCCGCTCACGGCCAAACTCCTCATCTATCGGCTCACCCGCGAGCCGGCCTATCAAGTGACCCATTGCATTGACGGGGCGGAGGCCCTGGCGGCCGTCCGGGAAGAACAGTACGACATCGCCCTTCTCGACATCAACATGCCCGGCCTGGATGGGTTCGACCTCCTAGCACGCATGCGCGCGATGCCCCGCTACCGGCGCACACCCATCGCCATCTTGACCGCACTGGGCGGGGAACAGACCGTGATCCGCGGCCTGGAGCTGGGCGCCAACGACTACATCATCAAACCCTTCTCTCCATCGGAAGTCATCGCCCGCATGCGCCGCCTCCTGGGGCGCTCGGTGCGGGGCCGCTGATGGACGGGGTCGCGACCCTTCCTTTTGCGGATCGTGGCTTCCAGCTGGTTGCGGCTGCCACACTGCTGCTCCTACTGTGCGCCGTCGCGTTCACGTTGGTCACGGGGTGGCTGCGCACCCAAGCCATCCGCGAGCGGCGGCGGTGGGAGCGGCTCGAACGCCAGTGGGAGCCCACAACATTGGCGGTGCTGGCGGGCGATGAGAGCACCGGCAGCCTCCGCGCTCTCGTCCACGGCAGAGACGAGCGACGGTTTGTCAGTTTCCTGTTGCGATTCGCCCGCCAACTGAAGGGGCCCGAAGCCGAAGCGGTGCGCCAGCTCGCCGCACCCCACCTACACCAGATCGCAGCCGATCTCCATCATCGCAACGCCGAGCACCGCGCTCGCGCTTTGCAGACGCTGGGTGAGCTGAGCGTGGCCATGTATAGCGATCAGTTCCTCCAGGCACTGAAGGATCCATCGACCTTAGTGGCCATGAGCGCCGCGCAGGCGCTCAGTCGCGAATACGACCCGGCCTACGCCGAGCAATTGCTGGACGCGCTGGCGCGATTCGATCAGTGGAGTGTCAACTACCTTGCGGCGTTGCTCAGCACCATGGGACCCGAGTCGGCCGAGGCGCTCCGGGGCGCCCTGGGCGACACCAGTCGCCCGCCGCGGGTGCGCGCGGTGGTAGCCGCCACCCTGACCGCACTGAATGATGTCGAGTCAGTCGATGTCGCCCGCCGGGTGATCGAAGCCGAGGACCAGGTCGATCTGGTGGTGCGGTGTCTCCGGCTAGTCGAGAAGCTCGGCGCGGATGACCAGCTTCCGGCTGTGCGGTCCCTCCTCATGTCTCCCGAGCCTGGAATCCGGGCACGGGCGCTCCGGACTCTTGCCCGGATCGGAGGGTCGGACGACGCGGATCGCATCAAGGCGGGTCTCACCGATGAATCCAATTGGGTGGTGTTGCACGCGGTGCGCGGTCTCAGCGAACTGGGGGAGACGGAGTTGCTCGAGGACATCGCGGCCTCCGAACACGGGGCGGCGGAAGCCGCACGCGAACTCTTGTGGGAAGGGTCTGCTTGATGGGGAATGCGCTCTGGCTCTTTCTGCTGGTTGTCAATGTCCTGGTGCTCTTCTACTTCATCGTGCTCAACACGACCTACCTCGTCACCAGCATCACCGCGTTTCGTTCCCTCCGGGACTACGCCCACCGGCTCAAGACCCTCGACGTGGGATTCCTCATGCGCTCCGGGGCCGCCCTACCGGTCACGATCGTCGCGCCGGCCTACAACGAGGAAGCCACCTGCGTCGAGGCGGTCCAGGCCTTGCTCACGCTCGAATACCCCAATTACGAGGTCATCGTCGTCAACGACGGATCCAAGGATCAAACGCTCAACCAGTTGACGGCCGCCTTCGACTTGGTCGAGGCTCCGAGGTATCCCTCGGCCACCCTCTCGACGGCACCGGTGCGCGCAACCTACCGAAGTAAGAGCCATCGGAACCTGTGGGTCGTCGACAAGGCCAACGGGGGGAAGGCCGACGCCATCAATGCCGGCCTCAACCTGGTCCGGAGCGTGCTCTTCTGCGTCATCGACGCCGACAGCCTGCTCGAACCGGAGGCCTTGATCCGGGTGACCCGGCCCTTCATCGAAGACGACAACACCGTCGCCGCCGGCGGCATCATCCGGATCGCCAACGGGACCACCGTCCGCGCAGGCCGCGTCCACGATGTGCGCCTGCCGCGCAATCTCCTGGCCCGACTCCAGGTGCTCGAGTACCTGCGCTCGTTCCACTCCGGCCGCCTGGGCTGGGCCGAGATGAATGCGACATTGATCATCTCGGGGGCGTTCGGCTTGTTCAAGCGCTCGATCGTGGTCGATGCCGGCGGGTTCGCCACCGACAGCGTGGGTGAGGACATGGAACTCGTGGTACGACTCCATCGATTCTGCGGAGACAACGGCATCCCATACCGCATCGTGTACATCCCCGACCCCGTGGCCTGGACCGAGTGCCCGGAGACCGTTCGCACGTTGGCCAGACAGCGGGACCGGTGGCAGCGCGGCCTGGTGGACACCCTCATGCGCCACCGGCAGATGCTCTTTCGACCCCGATACGGAGCAGCCGGGCTGCTCTCGTTCCCCTACTATTTTTTTCTCGAGATGCTCGGCCCCGTCATCGAGGTCGTCGGCTACATCGCCTTCGCGCTGACCATCATCCTCGGACTGGCCTCCGGTGAGTACGTCCTCGCGTTCTTTGCGTTGGCGGTCGTATTCGGCATCGCCCTGTCCGTCGCCGCGATCGGGTTGGAAGAACTGAGTTTCCGCCGGTACGCGCGCACCGGCGATCTCCTGCGCCTGTTCTGGCTCGCCATCATCGAGAACATCGGCTACCGACAGCTCAATTCGTGGTGGCGCCTTCGCGGCATGTGGTCGGCCATCCGCGGCCGCACGAGCTGGGGCGAGCAACAGAGGAAAGGGTTTGCGACGACCAGCACCCCCTGAGGGACGACGCGGCCGCCCCGCGCGCCTGATCGCGGCCGCCGCCCTCCTAGGCGGCGGCCTCGTAGCGCTCGGCACCCCGCTCGGACCACTGCCGCCGCTCGGGCCCTTACTCGACCCCGCCAGCGGGGTGTGGGCCGTGGCACGCAGCGCTATCCTCCCAGCCAGCGCAACGGCTCGCCTCCCAGGCCTCGACGGCCCGGTTTCCGTCGTATACGACCGCCGGGGCGTGCCGCACATCTTCGCCGAAACCGAAGCCGATGCGTACCGCGCCCAGGGATACGTCGTGGCAAGGGACAGGCTCTTCCAGCTCGAGCTGCAAACCCGCGCCACCACCGGCCGGCTCACCGAATGGGTCGGCCCGCTGGCACTCCCGGCCGACCGCCTCATGCGCTCGTTGGGATTGGCCGGCGTGGCCGAGCGGCAGTTCGCGCAACTCGATACGACCGCTCCCGATCACCTCGCCTTGCGTGCCTACGCCGAAGGTGTGAACGCCTGGATCACCGGACTCGAGCCGCGACATCTGCCCCTCGAGTATCGCCTCCTCGATATCCGCCCCGAGCCCTGGCGGCCGGAGCACACACTATACCTCCTGCAGCGCATGAACTGGACCCTCTCCTACGGCCAGTTGACGCCCAAGCGCGAGCGGGTCGCCGCCTTGGTCGGACCCCGCGCCGCCGACGCGTTGCTCGCTCCGTGGAGCCCAATCCAAGAACCGATTATTCCAAACGGGCGCGAGGCGCCGCGGTTCGACTTCACCCCGCTGCCCGAGCCGGAACTGGGACCGGGTCGTCTCGCACTCGACCCCGTCCCCACCCCGCCCTCCACAGAGGGACCTCTCGGCAGTAACAACTGGGCCCTCGCGGGGGCCCGCACCGGGTCCGGGTTTCCGATTCTCGCGGGCGATCCCCATCTCGAACTCACCCTCCCGTCGATCTGGTACGAGATCCATCTCGTGGTCCCCGGTGTGCTCGATGTCTACGGCGCCACCATTCCGGGCGCACCCGGGGTCATCATCGGCTTCAACCGCCACCTCGCGTGGAGCTTCACCAACACCGAAGCCGATGTGATGGATTACTACCGTGAAGCGGTGGACGATGCCGCGGCGCCCACCCGGACCCGTCTCGACGGCGGATGGCGGGACGTCGAGCGCCGCCTCGAGACCTACCGTGACCGCGACGGGGCTGTCGTGGCGCGGGACACGTTCTTCACCAGCCACCGCGGGCCGCTCCTGCGCGAGGGGGACGCATGGCTCTCGCTCCGGTGGACAGCGCTCGAGCCCTCGCGCACCCAGCGCGCCCTGCTCGCGGCCCCCAAGGCAGAGAATGCCAGGGATTGGCTTACCGCGATGGAGGCCTTCGCCGTCCCGCCGCAGAACGCCCTGGTCGCCGATCGATTCGGAACCATCGCCATTCGCTCGACCGGTCACTTCCCGCTCCGGCCGGCGTCTCGGGGAGGACGCGTTCTCGATGGATCCACCAGCGCAAATGACTGGACGGGCTACCGGCCTCCCGCCCGGATGCCGCAGGCCATCGATCCCGACCAAGGCTACCTGGCCTCGGCGAATCAACAGCCCAGCGATCCCCTTGCCGACAGCACCTATCTCGGGGCCGACTGGCGGCAGCCGTGGCGCGCCATCCAGATCAACCGCCTCCTCCGCGCACGGCACGACTGGACTCCCGAAGAGGTCGCGCGATTGCAGACCGATCCCCGAAGCGCCAAGGCCGATTTCTTCGTGCCGTATTTTCGCGACGCCGTCGCGCGCCTCAGCGAGCAAGGTCGAGCCGACTCGATCGTGGTCGAGGCCGGCCGGATGCTCGGCACATGGGACCTCCGCTACACGCTCGAGAGCGCCCAGGCCGTCCTGTTCGAGTTCGCCATGGAGGAACTGACCACTCGCATCTGGGACGAACTCGGCGACGACGAGAGCACGCGCGCCCACACGCCACCCAGCGCCCTGCTCCCCAGGCTGCTCGAGGATCCCACCAACGCTTGGTGGGATGTCCGGGCCACCGACGTCGCCGAGACCCGTGATTCGATCCTGCTCTCCAGCCTCCGTGCGGGCTTCGAGCGGGCGAGAGAGGAACATGGTCCTCCCGGCACGGTTTCATGGCACTGGGGCAACGTGCGGCAGATGCAGATCCATCATCTGCTCCGCATCCCAGCGCTGTCCGCGCTCGACGTGCCCAACGCAGGGGGCACGGGCACGCTCAGTCCCATGGGCGCGCACGGCACCCACGGGGCCAGCTGGCGGATGGTGGTGGAGCTCGGGCCCAAAGAGGTCCGCGCCCGGACCATCTACCCGGGAGGCCAATCGGGCAATCCGGCGAGCCCCTGGTATCAGGACCGTCTCGCGCGGTGGTCGGCCGGAGAGCTGGATGCGGTGTCGTTCCCCGTGTCGCCCGAGGAGCTATTGGCCAACCAGGTGAGCGCGCGTCTCTCCCTCACCCCCTGACGCCATGCGAACCGTGATCCGCCTCCTGCTGCTCGCCGCCGCCGTGGCCCTCGGTACCCAGGCCGTCGGCTGGGTCGCCCCCGCTGGGGTGGGACTCCTGTGGGGGGTAGTGGGGGGAGACACCCGCCGACCCGTGCTCGTCGGCGCGGCCGCGGCGGTGGCGGGGTGGGCCGGGCTCCTGGTGAGCCACGCGATCTGGGGTGATTTGGGCGCGCTCCTGTCCCGTCTGGGCGGTGTCGTGGGGCTCCCCTGGCCCGTTCTGCTCGGGGCCCCGCTCCTCCTCGGCGCTTCATCTTGCGGGTTGGCCGCCTGGTGTGGCACCGAGGCTTGCCGATTCCTTGGGCCGCGTCGGGAAACTGTGAGCTAGATCGCGGCCCCGAGCCGCAGGGAGGCTCATGTTCCAAGCCCCCAGACGCCGGGAGCGCCCATGACCCAGAGCCCAGCCCTTTCTTCCTTCAACCCCACCTTGAGCTGAATCGGCCAGCGCCACGCGGAGGGACCTGGTGGTTGCCTAGGATCAGCATCCTGCTGGCGGCGGGATGGGTTCCATTCGCCTACGCCCTGGCACCGTGGCTCGTTCGGAAGGCCTATCGGGGCGAGAGTCTCGCCCTCTTCAACGCGGTCATCACGGGACAGGCACAGCACCCGGTGTCGCACTACCTCGCGGTATGGTTTCGCGCGGCGCACGCGATCACGGGCGCCTTGGTCATCATCCTCGGGCTGGTCTACGTCGTGATGCGGTGGGCGCCACGGGCTCGCCCCCTCCTCGACCGCAGCCTCGATCTTCTCAGGACCGCACCCAGCGATACCAGAACGCTCCTCACCTTCTCCATCTGGTTCGGGTTCGTTGCCGGTTTGGGCGAGGGCCTGCTTCTGTGGCTGCTGCAGCGGCTGCACCTGCTCACCTGGAAGATGGGCCTGTTGACGGTGACCGCGGAGATCATCGGCGCCTCGCTCGTCGTGGCGGTTCTGGTCTTTGGCGGGCTGGGGATCCTGGCCGCGGTGCTGGCGCGTCTCTGGCCCCGCGTGCCGGTCGGAGCTGGCGTGGTCTTCGTCTTCGTCTTTCTCACGGCGTACAACTGGCTCGGCGTGCCGCTCACCGGACGCCTCCAGGA
>JBFGLJ010000003.1:0-39316 GCA_041576235.1 Gemmatimonadales bacterium
CGGCCTCCTTGACGCGCTCCTCGGGGGTGAGCGCCAGGTCCGCCTCGAGCTGAGCCCTCCGCTGTTCCCCGATGCCGGCCGCGGGTACCTGATACGGCGACACCGGCTCGGCCACCACCCTGGCCGGCCTCGTCTGTCCCGCCAGGTAGCGCCGCAGGGCCTCGACCATGAGCCAGCTCCGGGAGCGATCCAGCCCCCGGGCAGCCCGGTCGGCCGCCTCCACCAACTCCTCGGGAATGGTGATCGAGATGCGGGTCAGGGGCATGATATGATAGAGTAATATTTAGTAATATTCTGTGCAATGGCCTGTCAGGTATCGGCGGATGGGCGGACCGGCGGAAAGACGGAAGGCGGAAAGTGACGAGGCCAACCGACCCGCCGACTTTCCGCCTGACCGCCTTTCCTACTTTCTACTCCCTACTCCCTGCTCCCTACTCCCTACTCCCTACCGGAGGTCAAACCGATCCAGCTCCATCACCTTGCCCCATGCCCGGGCGAAGTCCTGGGCGAACTTCTCCTGGGCATCGTCCGAGGCGTACACCTCGGCCAGGGCCCGGAGCTGGGAGTTCGACCCGAACACCAGATCGACCGCGGTGCCAGTCCACTTGACCTTGCCCGTCAGGCGATCGCGTCCTTCGAACACGCCCTTGGCCTTCGAGGACTCCCGCCACTCCGTGTCCATGCCCAACAGGTGTACGAAGAAGTCGTTGGTCAGGATCCCGGGCCGGTCGGTGAACACGCCGTGCTTGGCCTGCCCGACGTTGGCGTCGAGCGCCCGCATGCCGCCCACCAGCACCGTCATCTCGGGAGCGCTCAGGTCGAGCAGGAACGCCTTGTCCACCAGCAGCTCCTCCGCCGGTTTCGTGTGGCTGGCATCGATGAAGTTGCGGAAGCCATCGGCGGTGGGCTCGAGGACGGCGAACGCATCCAGATCGGTCTGTTTCTGGGTGGCATCTGTGCGCCCCGGCGTGAAGGGGACCTTCACCGTGTGGCCTGCATTCTTGGCCGCCTGCTCCACGGCGGCGCACCCGGCCAACACGATCACATCGGCCAGTGACACCTTCTTGCCGCCGGAGAGTGATGTGTTGAACTCCTGCTGGATCTTCTCGAGCTTGGGCAGCACGCTGGCAACGCCGGCCTGCTTGTTCACCGCCCAGTCCTTCTGCGGCGCCAGCCGGATGCGGGCCCCGTTGGCCCCGCCCCGCTTGTCGGTCCGCCGGAAGGTGGAGGCCGCGGCCCAGGCGGTCGCCACCAGCTGCGAGACCGACAGGCCCGACTTCACGATCTTGGCCTTCAGGTCCGCGGCATCACGCTCGTCGATCAGCTTGTGATCGACCGCGGGCACCGGGTCCTGCCACAAGAGCTCCTCGCTCGGCACTTCGGAACCTAGATAGCGGGAGACTGGGCCCATGTCGCGGTGGGTCAGCTTGTACCACGCCCGAGCGAACGCATCGGCGAACTCAGCGGGATTCTGGTGGAACCGCCGTGAGATCGGCTCGTAGGTCGGATCCATCTTGAGGGACAGGTCGGTGGTGAGCATGATGGGCGAATGCCGCTTCGACGGATCGTGCGCGTCCGGCACGGTGTCGTCGGCCGCCCGATCGGTGGGCCGCCACTGGTGGGCACCGCCGGGACTCTTGGTCAGCTCCCACTCGTAGCCGAACAGCGTATCGAAGAAGCTGTTGTCCCAGGTCACCGGGGTGGGCGTCCAGGCGCCCTCGGGCCCGCTGGTGATGGTGTCGCCGCCGAGGCCGGTCCCGAAGCTGCTCTTCCAGCCGAGCCCCTGCTCGGCGATGGTGGCGCCCTCCGGCTCGGCTCCGATGTACTGGGCGAGCGGGGCGGCCCCGTGGGTCTTGCCGAAGGTGTGCCCGCCGGCGATGAGAGCCACCGTCTCCTCATCGTTCATGGCCATCCGGGAGAAGGTCTCGCGAATGTCCACCGCGGCCGCGATGGGATCCGGGTTGCCGTTGGGCCCCTCGGGATTCACGTAGATCAAGCCCATCTGGACCGCTCCGAGCGGGGTCTCGAGCTCCCGGACACCGGTGTAGCGCTCGTCGCCGAGCCACTCCTTTTCGGCTCCCCAGTAGGTGTCCTCCGACGGGGCCCAGACATCCTCGCGGCCGCCCGCAAAGCCATAGGTCTCGAGGCCCATCGACTCGAGGGCGCAGTTGCCGGTCAGGATCATCAGGTCGGCCCAGGAGAGCTTCCGGCCGTACTTCTTCTTGATGGGCCAGAGCAGCCGCCGGGCCTTGTCGAGGTTCTGGTTGTCGGGCCAGCTGTTCAAGGGGGCGAACCGAAGGTGCCCCGAGCCCCCGCCGCCCCGGCCGTCGCCCACGCGGTAGGTGCCGGCACTGTGCCAGGCCATCCGGATCATGAGCGGCCCGTAGTGGCCGTAGTCGGCCGGCCACCAGTCTTGCGACGTGGTCAACACCTCGACGATGTCCCGCTTCACGGCATCGAGGTCGAGGGTCTTGAACACCTCGGCATAGTTGAAGTTCTCGCCCATGGGATCTGCCTTGGGCGGGTGCTGGTGAAGGATCCTGAGGTTCAGCTGGTTGGGCCACCACTGTTCCGTGGCCGAACTGCCGATCGCCGTGTTGGCGCCCGAGTACGGGCACTGGCTTCCGCTCTTTGGCACTGCTCCTCCCGATGCCTGTTCCTTATCGTGGGTTGGTTTGAGCTTGGTGGTCATAATCGGTGTCTTTCCTCAGTCGGTTGAATCCGGGACGCGTGCCACGCACTCCGGGCAACGGCCCCAGTAGATCACCTCGGCTTCGTCGATCTCATAGCCCGCGTCGTCCGCCGCGGTCAGGCACGGGCGGACGCCGACCGCACAGTCGACGTCGACCATCCGGCCACAACTGCGGCAAATGAGGTGATGGTGGTTGTCGCCCACCCGGTCCTCGTAACGAGCCGGTGAGCCGGCAGGCTGGATGCGGCGGATCAAGCCCTTGTCGGCCAGGATGCCCAGGGCATCGTACACCGCCTGGCGGGAGATGGCCCCGATCTCGGTCCGGACCGCCTCGGCCACTTCCTCGGTGGTGCCATGCGGCCGACCGGCTACCGCCCGCAGCACCGCCAGCCGCTGGGCGGTGACCAGGAGGTCGTGCTGGCGGAGCAGATCGGCGGGATCGCGGGTGGGCATCATAGGCACCCAATAGTCTATCTAATTCTGGATTATGTCAAGATGTGGATGTAGGCCATGCCCGGCCCTGCTATCTGCTATCGGCTATTGGCTAACCAACGCACGACCCACTACTCACGACCGACGACTCAATTCCCACTCGCCCAGGGGCCGATCGCGCCGTATTCTGTGACCTGCTTTTCCTCGAGCCACCACCAACGAGGCACTCATGACCACGCCTGCGTCTCCCGGCACCAGTCGCCCGACCACCCGGGTGCTCGGCATCTGGATGTGCACCGCCCTCGTGGTGGGCAACATGATCGGGTCGGGCATTTTCCTGCTGCCGGCGTCGCTCGCGAGCTTCGGCCCCATCAGCATCTTCGGTTGGTTGTTCACCGCCGCGGGCGCAATCCTTGTGGCCCTGGTGTTCGCACGGCTGGCGCGCATGATCCCCAAGGCCGGCGGCCCCTACGCCTACGCGCGGAGCGGGTTCGGCGACTTCATGGGGTTCTTGATCGCGTGGGGCTACTGGATCTCGCTCATGAGCGGGAACGCCGCGATCGCCGTTGCCATGGTGAGCTATGCCGGGGTGTTCTTCCCGCCGCTTTCGGCAAACCCGGCGCTGGGCGCCGCCACCGCCGCCGCCGCGGGCTGGATCCTGACCGCGGTCAACATCATGGGCATCAAGATGGCGGGCCGGGTGCAGGTGGTGACCACGGTGATCAAGCTCATCCCCCTCATCTTGATCGGCACCCTGGGGTTTGCGTTCTTCAACGCCGAGCACTTCGTGCCGTTCAACGTGAGCGGCCAGTCGTCCTTCTCCGCCATCACCGCCACGGCGACGCTCACCCTCTGGGCCTTTCTGGGGCTCGAGTCGGCCACCATTCCCGCGGGCGACGTGATCGACGCCGAACGCACCATCCCCCGGGCCACCATGCTAGGCACCGTGTTCACTTCGATCGTCTACATCCTGGCCACGGCCGCCATCATGGGCATGATCGCCCCCGGCGACCTGGTGGCCTCCACCGCCCCGTTCGCGGACGCCGCCCGCCGAATGCTGGGCTCCTGGGCCGCGTACCTGGTGGCCGCGGGCGCCGCCATCTCCTGCTTCGGCGCCCTGAATGGCTGGATCCTGAACCAGGGCCAGATCCCCATGGCGGCCGCCCGCGACGGACTCTTCCCCAAACCCATGGCCCGGCTGGCCCCGAGTGGCGCGCCGGCCACCGCCCTCGTGGTCTCGAGCATCTTCGTGACCCTGTTGCTGGCCGCCAACTTCACCCGCGGCCTCGTGGGTCTCTTTACCTTCGTGATCCTGCTGGCCACCCTCACATCACTCATCCCCTATGTCTTTGCCGCGATGGCCCAAGTGGTGATCTTCCTCCGCGAGCCCGAGCGCTTCCGGGGCCAGCGTTTGGCCGGTCCCACCGTGATCGCGGTGCTGGCCTTCATCTACAGCATGTGGGCCGTGGCCGGCTCCGGGCGCGACACCGTGTACTGGGGATTCCTGCTGCTCTTGGCCGGGATCCCGGTGTATGTGTGGATGGCGAGGCGGGAGACATGAGACGTGAGTCGTGAGTCGTCGGCCGCCGGTCGTCAGTCTACGGGCGGGCTGCGCCAGCCTGGCGTTCCGGCCGACCCTTGATGAAGAGGCCCCATCCCTTGCCGAGCCTTCGTTCCTCGCTGCTCGCCCTCACCACCCTCGGTTTCGTTGCCACCTGCCGGCCCACAGCGCCGCTGGAGGCCCCCCGGCTGGTGTTGGTCCTGGTCGTGGACCAGATGCGGGCCGACTACCTGGACCGCTTCGCCGACCGGCTGACCGGCGGGTTCGCGCGCCTGGTGGAGAACGGCGCGGTCTTCACCGACGCCCACCACGACTACGCCGCCACCGAGACCGCACCCGGCCACGCGTCGATCGTGACCGGCCTGTATCCATCCCATCACGGCCTGGTGCGCAACGATTGGTACGACCGACGGCGCGCCAAGAAGGTCTACTCGGTGGAAGACGAGACGGCGCCGATCGTCGACAACCCCGCCGCGGCCGGCCGCTCGCCGGCCAACCTGACCGCCACCACCGTAGGCGACTGGCTCAAACGGCGCTCACCGAGAAGCCAGGTCTTTTCCGTCGCCATCAAGGACCGCTCGGCCATCGCCATGGGAGGCAAGCGGCCCGACGGGGCGTACTGGTACGACAAGACCAACGGGCATTTCGTAACGTCGCGGTATTACCGATCCGCGTATCCCGACTGGGTCTCCCAGTGGAACGCCGGTGAGCCGGCGGCCGCCTATCACGGCCGGGATTGGGAACGGCTCTTTCCTGAAGAGACCTACCGGGCGAGCCGAGAGGACGACTTCCCACCCGAGTCTGACGGCTCGAGCACGACGTTCCCCCACTGGATCGGAGCCAGCGAGGCCAGCGGCGGCTGGCCGCACTACTACGGTAAGGTGCTGCTGCGCTCGCCCTTCGCGGACGAGCTGACGCTCCGCTTCGCCAGGCGGCTCATCGAGCACGAGCAGCTGGGCGCCGACCCCACACCGGACCTCTTGTTCCTCGGTCTCTCGGCGGCCGACTACGTCGGCCACGCCTACGGTCCGTACAGCCAGGAAGTCGAGGACTACTACCTCCGGCTCGACCGGCAGCTCGATTCGCTGTTCACCTGGCTGGACCACCGCGTCGGCCGGGCCGAGTACGCCGTGGTGCTGACCGCCGATCACGGGGTGATGCCCATGCCCGAGGAACTGGCCCGCCGCGGGGTCCCGGCCGCGCGGGTGATGCGTCGGAGCCTCGAGGCGCGCGCCCAAAGCGTCCTGGATTCCGCCACGGCGCGGTCCACCGTCACGAACGGGCCCAGCCCTGCGGTGCACGGGCTCGGTGGCCTGGTGCTCGCCTGGCCGCGCCCGACATCGGACCGCGAGCGCGCCGAGGCCCATCGACGTGTCGCCGAGGCGCTCCGCGAGCTGCCGGCCGTCGTCGAGGCGTACGCATACGAGGAACTGCTGGGCGATGATGCCGGGCGGGGGCGGGGGCGGAGTCGGCCCTACCTCGAGGCCTTCCGCCGGAGCTTCACCCCCACCCGCTCGTCGGACATCGTGTGGCTGCCGGCGGAGCACACCCTGATCACCAATCGCTCCACCGAGACCTCGCACGGCACACCCTACGCGTACGACACCCACGTTCCGCTCGTCTTCATGGGCCCCGGCATCGCACACCGCCGCGACGCGCGGCCCGTGAGCATCACCACCGTGGCCCCGACGCTGGCCGCGCTCCTGGGACTGGACGCCCGCTCGGGGCTGGACGGGGAGGCGTGGAAGGGAGTCGGGACCAGGCGGTAGGGAGTTGGGACTACTCCTGACTCCTTGCTCCATCTATTCTTCCCTTGCACCGGACCCAAGCGGTTCGGCCCGTACTCGTGTCAAGCTGGCCTCCAGCGCATACCGAGGCGCCCGATTCTCGAAGGATCGGGCGTTTACTCGTTCAGAGGGTAGTCCCATGCACCCAACGTCACTTCGGAGCCTCCTCCTCCCCACGGTCCTGATCACGGCATCGTCGCCACTCGCCATCGCCGCCCAGGCCCCAGCCACGGCCAACGCGGCAACGGCCGTCAAGGCGGTGGCCCCGCATGAGCTTCGAGAATCGGCCAAGCTTTCGGACAAGATCGAGCGAGCGCTCGAGGGCAAGGGCGATCTCAACTGGGACAAGGTGATCCCTGACTTGGAGGAATCGCGTGCCCGAATAGAGGCGTACTTGGGCCATCACCCTAGAGACGTCGGCGCGCTCATCCTCAAGGTGCGACAGGGGATGGTGTTGGCCTTGCTCGAGCCCATGCAGGTGAACCTTTCAGAGGACGACACCTCGGGTGCGACCGCGGATCCATACGTGCCGCTCAATGAGGCACTGGACCGCGTTATTGCGCTCGAGCCCCGACTCGCCGAGGCCTACTATTGGAAGGCGCGCATCAGCGCCACCCAGATTCCCAGGTTCGTCGACGGCACATTTCAGATGGTGGCCGACTGGGACCAGGCCGCAGTCTGGTCTTCCAGGGCGGTGGAGCTCGCGCCTGAGAGTGTTCGCGTCCGCGAACTCCTGGCCCTGGCCCTGGCACAGCAGGGTGCGACCGACCGGGCGCTCGAAGTCATCGGGTCGGTCGAGGGCGGCAAGCATCTCCTGGCGATGATCCTCAAGGACTTCAAGGGCTTCCCGTTGCCGGCCAGCGCGGTCGCGCTCCCGGAGCGGGCCCAGACCTTCGCCCAGATGTTTGCGGTCGACGCCAGAGCGCGGTTCGGGCCTCAACGGGTCCGCGCCTACCTGGTGCCCGGTCCGGCGAGCGAGCTCGCGGCATTCTTCAAGGCCCAGTGGCCTACGTTCGAGCTGCGATCGGACGATGGCGACGGCGACGCCGGGTCCGGCGAGGGACCGCGGGCCTTCACCCAATTCCTGGAGCCCAAGGGCAGCGGCTGGACGCCGGCCAAGACGTCCAAGAACACCGACTTCCTCAGTTCGAAATGGCCGGACAAGGGAATCCAGATGGTGGTCATGGAGTGGACGGCAGCGGCCGAGGCCGTGCGCGGCCAGTATCCGTCCACCGTCGAGCTGCCCGAGGTGTTCTGTGAGCTGGTGCTGTTGAACTTCAGGCAATAACGAGAGGAAGAGGATTCCGCCGGTTACGCCTCGAGCTCCAGCCCGAACCCCGGCGCGTCGGGCAGGATGAGGTTTCCATCCCGCATGGTGTAGTTGGACATGTCGACGCCGGGGGTCCGGCCGGGAACGCCCTCGACCATGGGGATGTTGCCGATGCCGCCCGCCAGCTGGGCGGTATGGTGGGTTCGCATGCACCACATCCAGGCGTGGGGTGAGGCGGTCACCCCGGCCTTGACGAGTTCAGGCATCACCTGTCGCCAGTTGGTGAATCCCACGACATCCAAGTCCAGCACGAACGTATCCACCAGTCCTTCTTCGGCGAGGGCGAAGAGTCGGTCGGTAAACGCGCTGGTATACCCGCCGAACCTGGTGGGACGGGTGTCGGCGTGCGCACGCCGCGATTCCCCATCGGCGATCAGGGCCTTGGAGCCCACGCGCTCCATCGCCTCGCGCAAACGGCGGTAGTCATCGAGGTTTTCGGCGAAGGCCTCTTCGATCCAGTAGAGCGCGCAGTCGGCCGTCTCACGGACATAGCGCGATGCCTCTTCGACCGTGTATGCGTCGTTGGCATCCACCAGCACGCGGCAGTCGGGAAAGGCCTCGCACACCGCATGGGTCACGGCGATGTCGCGCTCGAGTCCGGCTTTCCGGGTCATCCATTGCCGTCCGCGACCGACTTTCAGTTTGAAGGCACGATAACCAGCATGGTAGTCTTGCTCGCACGCACCCAACACTGCTCGGATGCCCCGCGGCCGGTCCTGTGGGACAACGTCTTCCATGTAGATGGCGCCGCTATACACCCGCACGGCCCGCGGGCCCTCGCCGCCGATCATCTTCCAGACCGGGACCGCCGCAATGCGCGCGGCGAGGTCGTGGAGCGGTTTGTCCAGCCACCAAGGCACGTCCTCGGCCTTCCCCTGGGACACGTCGAACAGATCGCCGATGGCGGTGCCGATGAACGGGCTCGGGTCGATCTCGTGAGCGCCGCCCATGCACCACCCGGTGACCCCGCGGTCGGTGGTGATGATTCTGGCCTGGAAGCTGCCGCCGCGTCCCACCGGCTCGCCGATCGCGTTTGGGCCAATGACGCGGGGGTAGCGGTCGACGAGTTCCCGGGACTCGATCGCCGCTATCCGGTGCTCGGCCAAGCGGCGGTTGGCGCTTGCCGCGTCGAAGGGGATATCCCGAGAAGGGGGAGGGAGTGAATCGCCGCCACAGGCCAGATTCACGAGCGACGCGGAGGACAGACTCCCAACCACCGTGTGCTTCAGGAAATCCCGCCGGTTCATGACACTGTACCAGCAGTGGGTGGGCGCGCTATTCCCACCGAATCGCCGCTGGGACGGCGGATAACAAGAGCGGGACCAGTCTCACGACTGGCCCCGCACTCGTTTCCACACATGCTACGCACTCGTCGCGATGTCCTGCCTCCTTACATGGTCGCCCGTTTCATGATATCGGCTCGGGTCATCGCATAGCCAACGCTGTTGAAATTGTACACCGCGAGTTCTTGGAACATCTTGTTGGCTTGATCGGATTGTCCCGACTCGGCCAGGGCCACGGCGTGGAAGTACTTGTTGTAATCGCTGTTGGGGTTGCCCGCGGCGAGATGCTTGGCGGCATCGGCATAGTTCTTCTGATAGAAATCGCTCATGCCGAGGATGGTGTGCATCCGCTCGAGCTTCCGCGGATTCGACACATTCGCCACGTGCTTCTCGAACTCGCTGGCCTTGGCCCGCGCCAGCTTGGCATTGCCCTGCCGGGCGGCCAACATTCCCTCCAAGAAGGCGATATTGGCTTCTTGGGCATTGGCAAACTGATCCGTGCCAACTTCCTTGGCCTGCTGCCGGCGAAGCTCCGCCATCTCCTTGAGCGCCGTTTGGGCGGCCGCGTAGTCCCCGTGGTGCGTCGCGATCTGCACCACGTTGGTCAAGGCGTTGATCTTGATGTCCCTCTTCCCCTCGACGTCCATCGCGTCCGCTTTGGCCGCCAGCTCGTTGAGCTCGGCGATCGCCGCCTTGTGATCGCCTTCGTGGAGATTCACGTACGCACGGAAGACGGCGAAGAACGGAGCGTTGTTGTTGCCCCGCGCCATCTCCATTTCCATCGACTTGTCATAGTCGGCGCGGGCCTCGTCGTATTTGCCGAGGAATGAATTGACGTGACCACGCTGCTGGAGCGGCGAGCCCATATCGGGCGCCCGCTCGGCCGCCATGGTGTAGTCCTGATAGGCCGCCTCGAGATTCCCCTGGGCCCGGTGCACATCGCCCAAGAGGTCGTACGGATTGGGCTCGTTGGGCGCCAGGTCAATAGCCTTCTTGAAATGCTCTTCCGCCTTGGCGAAGTCTTTGGGTTCTTGGAACAGGTAGTTGTTGCCGGCCTGCATGTGGGCCGCAGCGAAGTCCGGCGCCAGCGCGATCGCCTTGGCGAGCGTCTCACGCGAATCGGCAACTTGGGTCAACCCAGTCTGAATACCCGCCAACATGAGCAGCGCTCGCGGGCTCTCGGGCTCGGCCGCCACCAACTCCTTTGCGGTGGCCAGCTGGCCGTCGGCATTGTTCTCGAACCCGAGTTGGGTGATCCGGATCATCAACTGCTCTGAGGGTGAAGCATTCGCCGAGAGCTCAACGGCCTTGGCGAGGTGGGCGGTGAACTCCTCGGTCGATGCCGCGCTGGTGGCGGCCCGGAGGTACCCAAGAGCGAAACTCGGGTCGGCTTCTACCGCCTTCTCGAAATGGTCGTTGGCCTCGAAAGAGTGCCCCATGTCCTGGGCGTGGAGACCGGCCTTGTAATGGTCCATGGCCGCGTCGACGGACGTGGTCACAGGCAGGGTCATCAAGACTTCGCCGGCGGGATGAGACCCCATCGATGCCGCCATTTCCCCACCCTGCGGCCGCTCACACCCCGCCAGCACGGCCAGTGCCGACAGGACGATCAGCGACGGGACTGCCTTGTGCATACTACCTCCAATGTTGGTGGCGCTGAGCGGGTCTCAACCCGTTACGCCACAAATGGTTACGTCCAGACACCTGCATGAGCATGTATCGAGGGCTGGGCCAACAATGGCCTCATGAAGCGGTGGGTGCAAGCGGAAGTCGAATACTCACTCGACGGACCAGGCCCCCGGGGAGTTGCAAGACGCGGGTGGAGGGGTAGTGATTATGGAGGGACGTGAGTCATGAGTCTCTGGCGTCTCGCGTCTCACAACTCACGTCTCACGTCTCATGACTCGAATCATGATCCCCCCGCTCGAGCTCACCCGCGAACTCCCCGTCCCGCCGGATCGGGTGTGGAAGGCGCTCACCGATCCCCAGGAGCTGGCCCTGTGGTTTCCCGACCAGGCCGAGGTCGACGTGCGGCCCGGCGGCCGCGGGTGGTTCGTCTGGAAGGACCATGGGCGCAAGGCCGTCAGATTCGAGCTGGTCGAACCGCCACATCGGCTGTGCTGGCGCTGGTCCCTCGAATCAAACGTCGCCGTCGATATCGGCACCACCACCCGGATCGAATGGACGCTCACCAAACGCCACGACGGCGGCACCACCCTCCGGCTCGAGGAAAGCGGCTTCAAGACCGACTATCACCGGGAGTCCAACGCCAAGGGCTGGAAGCGGGAGTTGAAGGAGTTGGAGGCGTGTCTGGACGTGAGTCGTGAGACGTGAGACATGAGACGTGAGTCGTGTGGGGCAGGAGGCTTTCGGCCCGGAGCCGTTCGCCAACTCGTTCCGGTGTTCATGGTGCTTGCGCTGTCCTGTGCGTCGGATGCCCCGGGGCTCGCGACGCCCTGTGTGGTCGATCGAGTGGCCGACGGCGACAGCTTCCGCTGCGACGACGACACCCGGGTCCGCCTGATCGGAATCGATGCCCCGGAGCTGGACCAGGGACCCATCGGGCGCGAAGCCCGCGCCGCACTCCGCCGCCTCATGCCAGCCGGCGACACGGTCTGGCTGGAGCAGGATGTCGTCGGCACCGATCAGTACGGGAGGATTCTGGCCTACGTGTGGTTGACCGGCGGAGACACGCTGGTCAACGAGCGGATGCTGGACGACGGCTGGGCGGTGCTCTACACCGTCCCGCCCAATGTCAAGTACGCCGACCTGCTCCGGAAGGCGGCGAACGAGGCCCGGACCAACGGCACCGGTCTCTGGCAGGGCGGCGGGTTCGACTGCTTACCGAGTGAGCATCGGCGGGGGAGTTGCTAGTCACGCGACTTGAGACTAGCAATCGCTATCTTCGCCGCCAGTTTCGCGTTGCCCTCCAGCACCGCCACGTTGGTCTCGACCGTGCGGCCGTGGCTCAAGCGCGCCAACTGGCCGAGCAGATAGGGGGTCACCGTCTTGCCGGTGATGCCCTGCTCGGTGGCCTCCCCGAGGGCCTGAGCCAGCCATCCCTCGACCTTCGAGCGATCGAGCGCGTGCTCGACGCAGGGCGGGTTGGCGAACAGGATGCCCGAGGGGCAGCCCAGGTCCATATGAATGCGCATGAGGCGGGCCGCGTCTTCCGGCGAGTCGACTCGGTGATGGAGCCCGAGCCCGCTCTCGCGGGAATAGAAGGCGGGGAATTCGTCGGTGCCGTAGCCCACCACCGGGACCCCCAGCGTCTCGAGCACCTCGAGTGTGCGGGGCAAGTCGAGCACCGACTTGACGCCGGCCGACACCAGGGCCACCGGGGAGCGGGCGAGTTCGGTCAAATCGGCCGAGACATCGAACGTGTTTTCGCCGTCCCCCCACCGGTGCACCCCGCCCAGACCGCCGGTGGCGACCACCCGGATGCCCGCCTTCATCGCGAGCGCCAGCGTGCCCGCCACCGTGGTGGCGCCCAGCCGGTTGCCCGCAATCACCGCCGCGATATCGGCGCTGCTCACCTTGATCACGTCGGGATTAGTGGCCAGGGTCTTCAACTCTGCCTCCGACAGGCCGATCACCGCCCGACCCTCGAGGATCCCAATAGTGGCCGGCAGCGCACCACCGTCCCGGACGATCGCTTCCATGGCCAGCGCGGTCTCGAGATTCCTTGGCCTCGGCAGCCCGTGGGCGATCACGGTGGATTCGAGGGCAACGACGGGGTGGCCCGCCGCTAGGCCTTGGCGGATCGCGGGTCGGATATCAAGCGGGACGGCCAATGCTTCCTACCTGCTCCTCGCCTTGAGCGAGTCCGGCGAGAGGCGGGCAATCCGGCCCCCGTTCACCTCGAGCGCCAGGCTTGCCGCCGCGAGCCCGGATCGAACCGGATCCGAATGGTCGTGCAGGACGCCGTAGACGTATCCAGCGATCAGCGCGTCGCCGGCGCCCGTCACATCGCGGACATCCTGGGCGGGTATGGGCGGCAGGTATTCCTTGCGGGTTCCATCATTGAGGTACACACCCTGGGCGCCGAGCGAGACGATCACCGTGCCGGGGCCTTCATCCCAGATCGCGGCGGCGGCGAGGGCGACCTCGTCGGTGGTTTCGACTGGACAACCGGAGAGCGCCTGGGCTTCCATCCGGTTGGGCACGATGACGTCGATGGCGTCCAGTACCGGTCGCATCCGTGCTGCCTTGGCCACGGAGACCGGATCGGCGATGACGGTGGCATCGCCGCCATAGGTATTGAGCAGCCGCTGGAGCGTCGCCGCCGGCAGGTTGGCGTCGACGACCCAGAGCGGAAACCGCTCGAGATCCTCGGCGATCTTGTCGCACCAGGCCTCATCCAACTCTTCGAAGAGGTCCATGTCGGCGAGTCCCAGAGCCAACTCGCCACTGGGTTCGAGCGCGGCGGTGTAGGTCGCCGTCGGACGATCGGGTGATCGGATGACCCCGGCAACGTCGATGTCTTTGGTGGCCAACTCGCGGAGGAGGTCGTACCCGGCGCGGTCGTCCCCGACCGCCGAGTAGAGGGCGACCCCGACCCCGAGCTGGCTGAGCCAGTCCGCCACGTTCCGCGCCACCCCGCCGGAGGTGGTGGTGAGGGTCGCCGGGTTCGACGTTCCCCTGACCAGGGGAGCGTGGCTGCGAGCCCTCCGGTCCAGCGTGGTCCCGCCGATGCAGGCGATGGATGTCATGCGTCGTGAGTCGCTAGTCGTGAGTCGTGAGTCGTGAGTCGTGAGCCGGGAGTCGTGAGCCGTGAGCCCTTCAGTTAGTAGCGCTGCACAAGGAGGCTCACCTAAGGGACTAGAGACTCACGGCTCACGACTCAACCCCATATCGCTCCAGGTACTCCCCCACCCTCAGCTTCCGGGCCGTGTTCTCGCTCGACATGTAGCGCAGCTTCCCGAAGATAGGGCGTTCGGGGCCCCAGGCCCGGTCGTAGCGGCCCAACACCCAGAAGATACCGCTGTAGCTGTTGGGGTTGCGACCGTCGAGGCCGTACTTGTTATTGAGTTCGATCATGACAGCGATGGCCTTCTTCGCATTGGGCGACCACTCGTAGATCTTCTTGCCCCAGAGCATACGCAGATAGTTGTGGATCACGCCGTCCTCGACCAGCTGGCGCTGGGCGGCATTCCAGAGTTCGTCGTGGGTCTCGGACGATTCGAAGCGTTTCAGGGAATAGCTGTACGCCCGCTTGTCCTCGGAGTGCAACTCGATGGTGTCTCGGGCCCACTCCGGCAGCGAGGCGTAGCGGGTGTAGTCGTCGCGCTGCCAGGCCATGTTGTAGCCCAGTTCCCGCCAGGTAATGAACTCATCCAGAAAGGCCTCGACGTTCTCGCTCGCTCCCCACCAGCCGCTCCGGCTGCCGGTGGCCTTGCGCGCGAGCCTGTCGGGCGTCCAGTCGTCCCAGTCCATCAACTCCTCGAACACCTGGTGGGCGGAGATGTGGCCCCAGTGGAGATAGGGCGAGAGCCCGCTGGTGACTTCCTCTTCGGGCTGGTTCCGCTCGTCCGCGTAGCGGTCGAGCCGAGAGTCGAGGAACCGGCGAAGGGCGCGGCGGGCTGCTCGTTCCCCGCCCTTCGTGTCGGTCACGCCGACCTCGTGATCGATGGGGAACCGCTCGAGCGGAGCCGGATCGCCGGCCAGTTTTGCGACATCGGCTGCGGGCCATGTCTTGGTGATCGACGAGGGCAGCGCCTTGAGTTTTGGCAGCTTGATCCGGGCCAGCGGGTTGGCCTTGGGGACCTCCTCCAGGTGGGGCTCCAGGGTCTTCTGCAGGAACCGCCGGAAGTCCACCGCACGGAGATACACCTTGTCCGCCGCCCGCAGCGGCAGGATGCCGTTCGAATCGACCAACTCGAACGACACCGGGATCTGTCTGGTCGCCGCCTCGATCATCCTCGGCAGGAAGAACGACGGAAAGTCATCACCCACGACAACGCACGAGCGCTTGGAAAGCTCGGCGAGCAACCCCTTACCGGCGTCCGGCTTGGGTTCGAGATAGGGGTAGTAGAGCACCGGTTTCGAGTCGAGCCGTCTCTGGTTATCGGCCATGCCCTGAATCACGAAATGGTGGAACCGGTCGCTGGCCCATCGGTAGCCGGCACGTAGTGCCTCGAAGACCACCAACGGTTTGTCGAGTGCCTTGGCGTGCTCCACTGCCCGCTCGAGCGCAAAGTTGTAGCGGGTGCGCCGGAAGGCCGTCATCCAGTAAAGGACGAAGTCGCCCTCGGTGTCGATGGGCTTCCGGTTGAGCTGGCGCAAGCGAAGCGGCGGGATGTCGGTCTGCAGTCTTCGGTCCTCGGTCGTCGGTCGTCGGTCCTCAGTCAGAGAAGCTACTCCCGAGCCGCCCAATCGCCCAACCCTGCTCGGTCATCCGGAGGACCGCTAGGCAGTTTCTCGGATGGACGATAGGTTCCGGCATCGAGAATCACAGCGGCAGACCTCACCTGCAGGACCGACGACTGACGACCAACGACTATCTCACGACCGACGACTTTCTCATGCCTCCTTCCTCCCGCCTCATCCTGCTCACCGGCGCCACCGGCTACGTCGGCGGCCGGCTCCGCCCGCTGCTCGAGCAGCACGGGCTTGGGGTCCGCTGCCTCAGCCGCCGGCCCCAGAGCCTCGAGGCCCAGGTGGCTGCTACCACGGAGGTCGTCAAGGGCGATGTGCTGGATCGAGCGTCGCTCGAGAGGGCGCTTCGCGATGTGGATACCGCCTACTACTTCGTCCACTCGATGGGCAACAAGGCCGACTTCGAGGCACAGGATCGACAAGCCGCCCAGAACTTCGCCGACGCCGCCAAGGCGCGGGGCGTGCGCCGCATCATCTACCTCGGCGGGCTCGGGGATGCCGATGAGGCACTCTCCAAGCACCTCCGGAGCCGGCACGAGACCGGCGAGATCCTTCGGACCTCGGAGGCTCAGGTCATCGAGCTCCGGGCCTCGATCGTCATCGGCTCGGGCAGCCTGTCGTTCGAGTTGATCCGGGCCCTGGTGGAGCGGCTGCCGGTGATGATCTGCCCCAAGTGGGTGCGGGTTCTGGCCCAGCCCATCGCCATCGAGGACGTGCTGGCCTACTTGCTTCAGTCCTTAGACATCCCCGCCGGGCCCTCTCAAGTGTATGAGATCGGTGGGCCGGACCAGGTGTCCTACGGAGACATCATGCAGGAATACGCCCGCCAGCGCGGGCTCAGGCGGCTCATGATCTCGGTCCCCGTGCTCACCCCCCGGCTCTCGAGCCTGTGGCTGGGTCTGATAACCCCGGTGTATGCCAGGACCGGGCGAAAGCTGGTCGAGAGTCTGAGGAATCCGACACTGGTGAGGGATCGCGCGGCCGAGGCGGTCTTCACGGTGGAACCACGCGGCCTCGCGGAAGCCATCGCCCGGGCGCTCGCGAACGAGGACCGGGAGATCGCCGAGACCCGGTGGTCGGACGCCTTGAGCTCCGCGGGTCCACCCGAGGCGTTCGGGGGTGAGAGCTACCGGTCGCGCATCGTGGACTCGCGGACGGCGCAGGTGGACGCACCCCGCGAGGTCGCCTTCGCTCCCATCCAGCGGATCGGCGGGCAGACCGGCTGGTACTATGGTGATTGGCTCTGGAGAATCAGGGGATTCCTGGATTTGCTTGTGGGCGGCGTGGGCGTACGCCGCGGACGCCGGGATCCGGTGAATCTGCGGGTGGGGGACGCGGTCGATTTCTGGCGGGTGGAGGCCGTCGAGCCGGATCGGCTGCTCCGGCTCCGGGCGGAGATGCGGCTGCCGGGCCGGGCCTGGCTCGAGTTCGAGGTCGCCGAGGACGGACAGGGGAGCACCATTCGTCAGACGGCGGTCTTCGATCCGGTGGGTTTGTTCGGCCTGGCGTATTGGTACGCCCTCTACCCGCTCCACGCCCTGGTCTTCCGCGGGATGTTGAAGGGCACCGCGCGAGCTGCGAAGACGAGTGCTTGACAATCCCACCAGAATCCGGAGCTTAGGGGGGACCCGAGCGAGGATGTCCTGGATGCGAGCTGGCCTTCTCAAGAAGAGGCGCCCCACCGCGAAGGCCACTGATCCCACCGCCCCTGCCTCCTCCACCATTCCCACAACAGCCGACGATCGTCCCCGCCCCCGCCCCCGCCCCTCGGTGACCGGGCTGGTCATCTGTTTCAACGAGGAAGCGAACATCGGCGGGTGCCTCGATTCGCTCGAATGGTGTGACGAGATCATCGTGGTCGATTCGTTTTCGACCGACCGCACCCCCGAGATCGCCCGGCGCTACGAGACGGTCCGATTCCATCAGCGGCGCTACCGCGGCGGGGCTGGCCAGCGCAATTGGGCCCTGGGCCTGGTCAAGACCGACTGGGTGTTCGTGCTCGACGCCGATGAGCGCTGCCCGCCGGCGCTCCGCCAGGAGATCGAGGAGCTGCTCTCGGGCGATCCCCCGCCGAGTGAGGCCTACACCGTCGGGCGGCGGTGCTACTTCCTGGGCCGGCCCATTCGCTTCTCCGGGTGGCGCAACGATCGCGTGATCCGGCTCTTCCGGCGTGGGGCGGGCTACTACAACAACCGCCGGGTGCACGAGGAAGTGGTCACCGCTCGACCGGCGCCCCTCCTCCGGCATCGCCTCGACCATTTCCTCATCGATAGTTTCGACGACTACGTGCGCCGCATCAATCTCTACGGCTACTGGGGCGCGGCCCAGTACTGGCGCGACGGCCGTTATCCCTCGCCGGCGGCCCAGGTGCTGCTTCGCACGCCCTGGCGCTTTGTCCGCACCTACGTGGTGCAGCTGGGGTTCCTCGACGGGATGCACGGCTTGGTCTTCTGCATACTCCAGACCTACGCGACCTATCTCAAATGGTCCCTGCTCTGGAGCTGGCACCAGGACGCGAAGCGCGGGCGGCAACCGGTCCTGCCCGAGTTCGACGATGACCCGGCGGTGTGGAGCGGCTTGGCAGCCATCCAGTCAGACCGGGCGGGCCGGAAGGCCTCCCCCTCGGACCTCTCGCCGCGTCCGGCGGTCGCCAGGACCCCGGTGCCCGACCAGCCGTAGTCGCCGTTACAGGTATTGATCGACCCCTCGGTCGACCCAGGTCCGGGCCGACCGTTCTTGCGCCTCCCACATGCGTTCGTTGTTGGGTCCGGGGGCGTTGGGTCCATGCCAGAGATGGATGACGGGGACCGCAAACCGTCCGTTCTTTCGGTAGACGCCATACTTGATCAAGCGGTCGACGAGATCCCAGTCCTCCTTGCCGTACCCCTCGTAGGCTTCGTTGAATCCGTTGACCGCTAGGAAATCCTCACGCCAGAGCGCCAGGTTCCGCCCGCAGGCCCCCTTCGGGCTGCGGGGCGCGAATTTTCTGAGGGGTCCAAGCGGGAGCCGGAAGAACGGCATGCACCGATTGACATGTCCGTTGAGCCGAGAGCCGAGCCAGCGGCCGAGACCCCACCGATGCGCGGCGGCGCCCCGCTGCAGTGCTGCCGCGGTGAGCGCGGGGCTCATGTCGACGTTGCTGCCCCGGACGAAGAAGCCTCGCTCGGCCAAGCGCCAATGGCGTTTGAGGAAATCGGGGAGCATGAGACAATCGCCGTCGATGAACACCAGATATGGTGCGCCCGACGCCGCCACTGCGCGGTTTCGGATAGCAGCCAAGCGGAACCCGCGGTCCTCCTGCCACACGTGCTGGATGGATATGGCCCCGGTCCGCTGAAACTCCTGTACCAACTCTTTGGTGGCGTCGCCGGACCCATCGTCCGCCACCAGGAGTTCGAAGTCCTGAAACACCTGATCACAAGCGCTCGCGAGCACCGCCCGGAGGGCCTCCGGACGATTGTAGGTGCTGACAATGAGACCGAGTGCTGGCGTCATCCCACTCCTCGCTTGCCCCGCGGCGCTCCGGTGATACCCTACACGGACATGCTAGCCTCCCCCGTCTTGCCCCGGAAGGGACGCACGCACGCGCCATGAACGCCACGCCACCGCTGCTCTACAACAGGCTATACCGCACCGCTCCGCTGGCGGTGCACGCCCCGGGCAAGCCCAAGGAGAGCCCCTGGTGGGAGACGGTCAAGCGCCACGCCTTGGCCGAGGCGCCGATCCCCGGTCCCTGCGAGTCCCTGGCGGTGGTGACCTGGAACTCGGGCGCGCCCGAATCCATCCGTAAGCTTCGCGGGCACACCCTGGGCTGGTTCGAGAGGTCGCTCGACCACCGCGGGGTTCCCTACACTGTGCTGGGCCAAGGCATCGGCGAGGCGTGGACGAACCGCATGAAGCTCGACTTGACCATCGAGTTTCTAGCCGCCCGGCGGGAGCCGTTCGTGATGGGCGCGGACTCCTCCGATGCGTTGCTCATCGGCGATCCGAGGGCCATCGTCGAGCGCTTCCGGCAGCAAGAGGCCGGGATGCTCTTCAACGCGGAGAAACAGTTCTGGCCTCCGGAGCTCAAGGACATGCGGCGATACGAGGACGGGGTGTGCCGGAAACCGTTTCGCTACTTGAACGCCGGGCTCTGGATCGGGCGGCGGGAGGCGTGTCTGGAGGCCTTTCGCCGGGCGCGGGTTTGGGCCGACCGGCTCGCCCTCCGGGAAGAGTCGGAGCAGGTCTGCTGGAAGCACGCCTACCGCGATCTCTACCCCGCCATCCAGATCGACGACCACTGCCGCATCTTCCAAAACCTGAACCGCGTTCGACGCGAAGTCCGGGTCGGTGGCGAGCGGCTCCCGTCGCCGGTCACGAGCTACATCCACAAACGGTTGGCGGCCCTCAGATCGTGACGTGATCCCGGTGCGGCGCGCCCTGGCGATGCTGTCCGAGCACTGTTGTGAGCAACCGGTGCATTGCCTCGCCGCTCGCGCGCCAGGTGTGGTGGGTTTGAGCGACGCGCTGCGCGGCCTCGCCGTGCCGATGCCGGCGCGCGGTGTCGCCGAGGAGCTCGACCACCCGGTCGCAGAAGGCGGCGCGGTCGGCCGCTATCAGATCGAACAGCGGTTCCTCGAGGTGGAGTCCGTTCGCCGCCAGCGGGGTCATCACCACCGGCCGGCCCGCGGCCCAGGCCTCGAGCACCTTGTTCTTGACCCCCGTCCCCGAGCGCATGGGCGCCACGGCCACCCACGCCTCCTGGAGCGCCTCCCTCATCGAGGGCACATCGGTCCGGATCTCGACCCCGGGAGCGGAGGCCGCTTTCAAGACCGGCGGCTTGGGGTTGTGGCCGGCGATGACGAACCGGGCCTCGGGAACCCGGCGTCGGATGTGGGGCCAGTACGCACCCACGAAGTGCCGGATGGCATCCATGTTGGCGTAGTACGACAGGATGCCGCTGAAGATGACCGTGGGCCGCGCGCTCTCGGCTTCGAACCGGGGGCCGCCGTGCACATGCACCCCATTCGGGATGACGGTGACCTTTCGTGATCCCGACAGCCGCCGCAGCATCCGGGCGTCATCTTCTCCCACCACTACCGTTGCCCTGAGCTCGTGAACCAGTCGCCGCTCGTACGGCGCGTACTGGATCGCGCGGGCGAGCGCCCCGGGCGAGACGCGGATCTTGCGCAATCGTTCGAGCGTGGCGCAATCGATCCGGTCGGCGACCGCGGGAGGGAAATCGCTTCGCCCGAAGGCGAGGAACTCGGCGCCGTTGAAGAGAAGGGCCGCCGCCGGCGAGCGCGCAGCGATGACGTCTTGGACCATGGCTCGGAGGGGACTGTTGCGGGCCGTCCGGGTGGGCGCCGCGACCCAGCGCCAGGCGCGTGGGAGGTAGTGGATCTCGTGCGCGTTGGGCTCGGCCCAGGGCGGTGTCTCGACCGGCCGGTCGGACGCCACCACCAGGCTCAGGTCCCACCATTCGGCGAGGGCCTCGAGCATGTGGGCGGCCCGGAGCGAGAACCCCCCGCGCATGGGCCACGGCGTGGCCCCGGTGACCGCCAGCAGCCGCGGTCTATTGCTCACCTGGCCACGCTCCGACTGGCCTCTACCCGATACCCTGCCAACGCCATCACCGGCGCAAACTCCCGCTCGATGCGCCGCACCAGCGCCGCATCGACGTCCTCACGCCAGCTATCGATCGTCCCCATTCTGACGAAACGCCCCTCGCCGGCCGCTCTATCCTTATAGGCCTCGGCGCCGTGCCGGTCCTCGAGGGCGCGCATGGCGTCGAAGCCTCCGCGCTCGACGGCGAGGGACAGATCGGCCTCGCTCCGCTCGATGCCGGCGAACGCCATCACCCGCTCGAGCGAGCCGCGCCGGTCGCGCACCAGGTCTTCGTAGGTCATGATGTGAATCCGGTTCCCCTGGGCGGCTTCCGCCATGGTCGACCGCACCTGCCGGTCCCAGCGCACCAGATCGCGGTTCCAGTCCACGAAGATGCCATCCATCGCCAGGTACTGGGCCAGGAAATCGGTCAGGGTCAGGTCACGGTCATCGAACATGACCTGGTACATGTGCCAGAGCGACGGTAACACGGCCCGGGGATCGCGCATCAGGTAGATGATCTTGGGATAGAGGTCCCAATAGCGCGGGTACTCATTGCGGAAGATCCTCGGATCGGGCAGGGTCCCATAACGGGCGATCTGATAGTCACGGCCGTGCACGAACGGCACGTGCTCGCCGACGTTCACCAGCGTCACCCGGTGGTCGTGATCGCGGGTCAGGAGCACGGCCAGCATGTAGGCCAGCCAGGTGTTGCCCGACTTAGGATGGCCTACGAGAAACACGTCGGTTGGCCTTCGCGCCCGGAGAAACTGGCCACGGCGAACCCGGCCGCGGAATTCGTAGTAGCCGAGCCGGCGCTTCACCCGCTTGAACCACGGGACCAGCCCGCGGGGCGGGCCTCTTCCGGGACGGCGTGGGGGCGAAAGGCGCGGCGAACGCCGCATCATGTCAGTTGATCGTCCAGGAATGTTCGTGAGAGACGCTGGAACCGCTCGGGGTCGGGGTCGCCGTCCTTGACGGCGTGGAAGTTGAGCCACTCCCTCTGCTTCCGATCGCTGGGAAACTCGGTGGTCGACCAGTGATCGAACTCGTCCTCGTCGGTGAACTTCAGCTCATAAAAGCTGACGGGCGCGAAATCGGCTTTGCGGATAGTCGTTGGCCGGGTGAGGCCTTCCCAATGCTGCCGCTTCCGGAACCGGCAGCGGAAGCTATAGGGGAAGACCTCGACCTCCGTATTCACCTCTCCCACCGCCAGATAGTACTCACCGACATGGTTTCGGTAGATCGTTTGGCCCGACAGGTTATAGTACGTCTCTCGCCGGGACTGGATCTCGCGAAGGAAGGAGATGAAGGCCGGACGCACGGCCCTTACGGCCACCATGTCACCGTCCCACTTGCACACATACCGATAGGAGCACTGCGATAGGGACCAGTTGGTGAAGTAGGCGAGACTGTGAACCGAGTCTTCAGGGGTCGCGTTATGCTCAGGCCCAAACCGTGAAACCCGATGCGGGTACGTCCTCAGGTGGATGATGGCATCGGTACCACTCTCTCGCATGACGTCGCGGACAATGTCGGTGCTGCCGTCATCACTCCCGTTGTCGATCACCACGATTTCGTCGAAGATGGGGAGAATCGAGCGGAGGCAGTACCCCAGCTTCGGAGCCTCATTCCTCACCCGGACCATGGCGCTCACCCCCGGGCGGGCGCGCGACCGCTCCAGGGTGAAGTCGAAGTCAGCATGTCCCTCACGATTGGTGAATCGCTTCCGGCGCCTGAGTGTGTCTAGCACAGTCATATGGAAGGAGGGCTGGAGGGTCATTGACAAGAATCCGCTGGAGCCGTATCGGAAGATACCGGTCACAGGCAGGATTGGTAATGCAAGAAGGACCCAATGGTAGGTAGACTGCGCGCCCTGACTTCGAAGCTCCGGTCTCGCTGGGATCCGGGCGTCGCCGTGCTCCGCTATCACCGGGTGGCCGACGTGGAGTCGGATCCGTTGGCCATCACCGTGTCGCCCACGCACTTCGCCGAGCACCTGGATGTGCTCAAGTCAGCATATGTCCCGATGACGCTTAGGGGCGTGATAGAGTCGCTCCACGAGAAACCGCTTCCGCGGTTGGGCGTCGTGATCACGTTCGACGACGGCTACGCCGACAACTTGATCACGGCAACGCCAGCCCTGTCCCGCTACGACATCCCCGCAACGGTCTTCGTCATCACGGGCTACATTGGACGAGAGCACGAGTGTTGGTGGGACACGCTCGAGCGGGTGCTGCTCCGCCCCGGCCGTCTCCCGGAGCGGCTCCGTGTCAGCGTTAGGGACTTTGAGTTCACATGGAACCTGGGCCGGAGTGCCGTATATGGCCCTGATGAATACCGACGTCATCGCGTTTGGAGCTGGCGAGCGGGCAAGCCGCCGACCGTTCGGCATCGTCTCTTTCGCCAGTTGTTCCGGGAACTCCAACGGTTCGACGAGTCCCTCCGCGAGGCGATTCTCCACGAGCTGGTGACTTGGGCCCAGGCCGAGCCCTGCGCGCCACCCACCCACCGAATGCTGACGGCTCAAGAAGTGACGCGACTCCACAAGAGCCACCTCATCGAGGTCGGGGCCCACTCGGTGACCCATCCGGTGCTGGCACGACTCCCTGCCCCCACGCAAAAGCAGGAGATCGAGGCCAGCAAGGCGGCCTTGGAAGAGATCCTTGGATCCCCCGTTCGTAGCTTCGCCTATCCCTACGGCGATGCCGCCGGTGCGGCGGCACTGGTCAAACAGGCGGGCTTCGCCTCGGCATGCACGACCGAGGACGCCCTTGTTCGTCACGGCCAAGACCGGTATCGGCTGCCGCGTCTCTACGTTGGCAATTGGAATGGCGATCGGTTCGCCCGGTACTTGAGACGGTGGTTGTGAGCCGCGACTCGAGCCTCACCACGATCGACTACGTGACCGAACGCCTGGGCCCGCGGCTCCACGTCGTGCATCCGTCGGACCGCTTCCTCTACCTCGCCAACTGGACCTCGAACGACCTCTCGGCATACCGCATCGATCCCGACACCGGCGCGCTCCGGTCGCTGCCCGGGGCCCCCTTCCCCGCCGGCACCCATCCCCGCGGTGTGACCCTCGATGCCGAGGGCCGGTTCCTCTACGCCGGCAACTGGGGCTCTCATTCCATCTCGGTGTACGCCATCGACCCCGAGGCCGGCACGCTCCGTCCCATCCCCGGATCGCCGTTTCCAGCCGGTCCGAACCCTCGGAACCTCCGTCTCCACCCCACCGGCCGGTTCGCATACGTGTCCAACGCCGGGGGCGACAGCGTGTCCATGTATGCCGTGGATCAGGCGAGCGGAGGGCTCACCGAGCTCCCGGGATCACCGGTCGCGTCCGGTCCCCAACCCCGCTCCATCATGGTCGACCCGCGCGGCCGCTTCGCGTTCACGGCCAACGCCGGCTCCACCCTGGTCTCCGCGTATCGGATCGACGCCCGCTCGGGCGTGCTCAGCGTGGTGGACGGCTCGCCGTTTCGCGCCGGCTCCGACCCCCGGTTCGTGACGGTTCATCCGTCCGGGGCCTTCGCCTATGTGCCCAACCAGCGGTCCCACGACCTCTCGGCCTACGCCGTCGACCCAGACACCGGTGGCCTCGCTTCCATTCCAGGCTCCCCATTCAAGACGGGACGCTGCCCGTTTCAAGTTCTGATCGAGCCCGGCGGCCGGTTTGCCTACGTGGCCAATCAGAAGTCTCGTTCCCTGGCAGGGTTTGCCATCGATCGGGCGACCGGTGCCCTCGAGCCGGTGCCAGGGTCGCCGTTCCGGACGGGACGACACCCCATCTGGCCCACGGTCGACCCGACCGGCCGGTTCGTGTACATCGCCAACAAGCGATCCAACACGGTGTCGGGCTGGCGGATCGATCCGACGTCCGGTGCCCTCGCACCGGTCCCGGGAAGTCCCTTCACGACGGGGAAGCGGCCCCGGGCCATCACGGTGACGGCGTCGGGTCGCTTTGCCTACGTCGGCAACGAGCGCTCGGATGACGTCACCGCGTTCGCCATCGCCCCGGACGGCCGCTTGAGCCAGGTCCCGGGATCGCCGTTTCCAGCCGGACGGATCCAGCGTGCCTGACGCCCAACACACCCACCCACGACCCACCGACGTACCCTCGTTGGTCTATATCCACCAATTCCGGTTTCCCAACCGGGGCGCGGCCTGGATCCAGATCACCCGCACCCTGAGCGCGCTGGCCGATCACGCCGACGTCGTGCTGGTGGTCGGGTCGCTCACCCAAAAGCGGTCCCGGCTCGACCAGGCCTGCATCGAGTATTTCGGACGCCCGCTGGCCCCCCGGATCAAGCTGGTTTCGGTGCGGCGCTGGCTCCGCCGCCTGTCCTTCCCGCTCATGATCCGCCGGGTGCTGGCGCAGGCGCCCAGACACGCGGCGTTGTACACTCGGTCGGTGTACACGGCGGAAAAATTGATTGCGTATCGCTCCCTTCATAAGCGACGTGTGATATTCGAATCCCACGCGGGAGGGGAGGGATTCCTCCGGGAGGATGCCGTGGCCAACTCTCGCTACGCCGCCATTCGGGATGCGTTTGAATCCGACAGCCGGCACCATGCGCTACTCCGACACGTGTACTCGAATGCCGACACCGTCTTCTTTCTTCACCAGCATTGCCTCGACGCCGTCAAACGGGCACTCCCGCTCAACGATGCCGACGCCCTGTGGTACGGGTTTCGTCAGGATCGCAAGGCCTTCCAGCCGACCGGGTCGTCATTCGTCTTCTGCGGGTTGATTAGCGAACATAAGCTCATCGACCTGCTCCTCGACGCGTTCGATCTGGTCAAAAGCTCGGCCCGACTCGCGGTGTATGGGGGGAACGAGCACCAAGCCTCTCGCTGGCGGGAGAAAATGGAGAGCCGACCGTGTGCTGACCGCATCGCATTCCATTCGGCCCTGCCCTACCCGGCGCTGCAAGAGCGGCTCCGCGATTACCGCTTCGGCCTGGCCACCCAGGAAGGCATGAAGGTGGTGGACTACATCGAGAACGGGGTCACGCCCATCGTGCCCGATATTCCGTCTTACCGAGACGTGTTCGACGAGCGACACGTGATCTTCTATCGGCCTGATGACCCGGTCGACCTGGCGCGGACGCTCGATGCAGCCGCCGGGCATGTGTACGACCCGGCGGCGATCCGCGAGCTGTGCGAGCGATATTCGTTGGAGCGGCGGGCGGAGAAGATTCTGGCACGGCTATAGATGGCGGACCGAGGAAGGAATCGTTAGCGGTCTAGCGTCCGCTCTTTCGGCGAGCCCCGAATCGGCGGCCCCGGTCCGGGGCGCACCATGAGCCCGATCGCGTAGGGCCCGGACCGCGGCGTCGCTGCAAGGATCAGCACGTACACCCAGAGGCGCGGGCCTCGGAAGTAGACCAGAGCCCGCTGCCGGGCTCGGCGGGCGAGCAAGAGAATGAAGGCCCGCACACACCGCCCATCAAATTGCGTCCCGGCCCCGTGCCGGAGTTCCCGGAGGGCCTGGCCCAGGGGCAACGGGTCCCGGTACACCCGGGTGGTGGTCATGGCATCGAGGGCGTCGGCCACGGACACGATGCGGGCGACGAGTGGAATGTCTTGGTGGGTGAGCCCATCCGGGAATCCACTGCCATCCAGCCGCTCGTGATGCCACCGCACCACCGCGAGCACAACCGGCCACGCGGCGAACAGGGGCCGTAGAATCTGTTCACCCACCACGCAGTGTTGTTGGATGACCCGGTGCTCGTCTGCGGTCAGCGGGCCGGGCTTCATGAGGAGCTCGTCCGGAGTCCCGATCTTGCCCACATCGTGCAGCTGCCCGCCGAGCCGCACCGCTTCCACGTGTCCTCTCGAAAGGCCGAGCTCCTGCGCGATGGCTGCGGCGTAGTCGCCCACGCGCCGCGAGTGGCCCCGCGTGTAGGGGTCTTTGGCGTTGAGCGCCTCGGTCAGACACCGGATCGCCGCGCGCGCGAACCCACGTGATTCGGTCACGACCCACACCCCGACCGGGCCGGGTCGAAACGCCCCAGCGTGTCGCCGGAGCCACGCACGTGACTGCGATCGATTCGAGATCCCGATCTCGATAGACAAGAGCCGACCAGCGAACGAGTTACCATCTTGAGCGACCAGCGCCTCCTCGAGGCGTGCGAGGGTGAACCCACCTGTTGGCTCCACACCAAAGGGGCATGGGCCGCGCCACACCGGGGGTCTCCGCTAACCACTACCGATTCAATCCCTTACGGCCTCTGGTCAATTCCCGGTGGGCTGGTACGCTCCGTGCATCCTGGGGCATTCGGACCCAACTCAGGATGCGCATGACTGCTCCCGAGCCGAAACATCGCGCCAGGGCCTGGCGCTCAAAGCCCGACCCGGTGGTGTACGAACCGTCCGTGGCAGACCAACGAACGGCGTTCACGGTCGTGTGTCTGTCGCAGTCGTATAGCGATGTGTGGGAGCAGTTGGGCCGCGATGTCGATGCCGCGGTGCAGCTGGCCGACGCAACCGAGCCGGCCATGCTGCGCGACGCCGCCCTGGTGCTGGTGGCGGCCGGCGGCGCGGAACGGGACGCGATCGGCTGGCTGGACGGCCACAGCCACTACCCAGACATCCCGGTGATCGTCGTGGGCTCCGACCCCAGCCGCCGGCTCGCGGTTCAGTTAGTGCGGGCGGGCGCGACGGATTACCTCGTGCTTCCCGACGATCTGGAGACCTTGCGCAACGCGATTGGCGCCGCCGTCGAGGCTGGGCGGCTCCGAGCGCAGTCGCAGCGTGCCGCCCCAGCGGGGGCAGACGACGCGGCCTTCGGGACCATCGTCGGTCGAAGCCCTGCGATGATGGCGGTGCTCGACCGGGCCCAACGGCTCCTTCCGCACGCCGACGCCACCGCGCTCATCATCGGAGAAACCGGCACCGGGAAGGAACTCCTGGCCCGCGGCATTCATGACGGCGGCCCGCGCGCCGCCGAGCCCTTCGTCGCGGTCAATTGCTCGGCCATCCCCGAGAACCTCATGGAATCAGAGCTCTTCGGCCACGAGCGGGGCGCCTTCACCAACGCCCACGCCGCCAAACCAGGGCTCTTCGAGGTGGCCGACGGCGGGACGCTGTTTCTGGACGAAGTGGGGACCTTGAGCCCGAGCCTCCAGGCCAAGCTGCTCCGGGTCCTCGAGGACAAGGAGGTGCGCCGGGTGGGTGGAACCAAGTCGCGCCGGGTGGACGTCCGGATCTTGGCGGCCACCAACGAAAACCTGGGCGCCAACCTGGAGACCGGCACCTTCCGGCAGGATCTCTTCTTCCGGCTGAGCGTCGTAACGCTGAGTCTTCCTCCCCTTCGCGCCCGCGAGGACGATGTGCTCCTCATCGCCGAGGCGTGCCTCACAGAGCGGGCCGAACGACAGGGCGTACCCGTTCCCCGTCTCGGTGCCGAGGTCCAGAGCGCGCTCCGTGGCTATCACTGGCCTGGGAACGTGCGCGAGCTTCGGAACGCCGTCGAGCGGGCGCTCTTGCTGTCGCCGCCGGGCGAATTGCGTATCGACGAGCTCATTCCGGCCGATGCGCCGGGCCCCGCGTCCGACGGGCCGCTGCCGTTTCCATCGACCTTGCGGGAGATCACTGCCTCGGCGGCCCGGGCCACGCTCGAGCTCTGCAACGGCAACCGAAGCGAGGCCGCTCGCCGGCTCGAGATCTCGCGCAAGCGGTTGCGCCGGCTCTTGAACGGCGGCGACCCGGCATGACCACTGGCAAGCGGGGAGTTTCGCTCCAGGGTGGGGCGTATCGCTCCAGCCCCCTGCCGGGAGTCCTGCCGGTAACCGTCGCGGGTGTCGTCAGTTACCGAACACCGGTCTCGGGCACGCCCCCTGCGCTCTTCTCACACGACCAGCAGGCGAACCACGACCATGGCCGCCGTCGATGCACCAGCACGTGCGGCAGACGATCTCGGAGGAGGTATTGATGTCTATGCGGAGGTTTCTCGTTGCTCTGGGAGCGGGCCTGCTGGTCTTGGCCTGCGCCGAGAGTACCGCGCCCCCGATAGAGCCACCTCCGTTCGTGGCGGGCGCGGGTCCGCGTCACTTGCGCTGGAAAGCGACCCCGAGCCGCCCCCACTTCATTGCCCATCCAACGCCTCCCTCGGGGTCGAGCCAGGGGCTGCTCCCGGCGATCGCCTTCGACGCCGGCGGCAGTCCGGGCGGGCCGTTCACGGCCAGTTTCTGGGCGGTGGCCGGTGAAACCCGCTCGGTCACAATCGAGTACACGGAAGGCGACGACGAGGAAGACGAAACGTATCCATTCGCCCAGCTGGTGGTGCCCGGCGGGGCGCTCGTGCAGCTGCCGGACGGCACCCCCATCGCCCCGGGCGATTCGGTGTTCATTACCGCGACCGTCGACCCCGACTTCCTGATCGTGAACCTGCAGCCCGGCGGGCTGGTGTTCAGCGCCGCTGATCCGGCGCAGCTCTGGCTCTGGTATGCCGGCGCCGATCAGGATTTCGATGGGGATGGAGATCTCGACTCGATCGATAGCTACATCGAAGGCGAGCTCCTGACCATTTGGTATCACCAAGCCCCTGAGGATCCCTGGACGATCATCGAAGCCCGGCATTTCGAGGGCTCGCAGGTCTTCAAGATCGATCTCCAGCATTTCTCGGGCTATGCCGTGTCCTACTAGGGTCTAGCCGTGCAAAAGGTTCTTCGCATGCTCAACGAAGCGCAGACGCTCTCGCAAGCCGGGCGCCACAGTGCGGTGGTGCAGCTGCTCGAGCCGAAGATGGAGGAGCTCGAGGACTCGCCGACCCTCGCCCTCCTGTACGGGATCGCGCAGGCCCGACTCGGCGCCCACGGCGCCGGGGACCGCTGGGTCACCGCCGCGCTGCGGCGGGCTCGGGAGCGCGGTGACCAGACCATCGAGGCCCGCGCCCAGAACGTGGCCGGGGCCATGGCGCTGGAGCAGGGTGACGTGACCCGGGCGGCCAAGGCCTTTACGGAGGCGCTGGCCGACGCCGAGAAGCGGGGCGACCACGCCATGGTTGGGCGCTGTTCGAACAACCTCGGCATCATCGCCAACCTGCGCGGCGAGCACGGACAGGCGGTCGGCTGCTACACCATGGCGCAGGCCGCCTTTCAGCGGGCGCACTCGCGCGTGGGGAACGCCGAGACCCTCCACAACCTCGGCATCAGCTATCGTGATCTCGGCGACCTCAAGAACGCCGTGGACGCCGCGGACCGCGCCGTGGGCGAGGCGGAGGCCGCCGGCGACATTCGGCTCATGGCCCAGACCATCGGCGGCCGTGCCGAGCTCCAGCTCCTGGCCGGAGAGCCCGGGGTGGCCTATCAAGAGGTCCAGCGGGCGATCGAGCTCAATCGGTCCATCCATGACGGCGTTGGCGAAGCCGAAAACCTGAGGGTCTTGGGGCGTGTCCTAGCCGCTCGGGGACAGAGCACTGAAGCCGAGCTTGCCTATCGCGAAGCTCAGCGACGCGCCGAGCACTACCAGCGGCCGCACCTCGCGGCCCAGACCGGCCGGGATCTCACGCACCTCTTGCTCGAGATGGGGCGCCGCGACGAGGCGCGCGAGGTGTGGCAGACCGCCCGGGCCTGCTTCAAGACGTTGGGCGCCGAAAGCGAAATCCAGAAACTGGATCGACTCGTCACCTAACCCGGATACCAACGATGATTCGCACGCATGACGGCGCCACCACCGTGGCGCCCCGGCCCCAGGGCCGTTCGAGCGACAGACAGTCGGCTGCCGTCGCGCCGCTCGCGCGGCGACGCAGTAGGTGGGGAAGGCGCCGCGGCGATCAGCCGCCCAAGGCCACCGAATCCCGCGGCAACGCCAGCGCGGGATCGATCCGCCACTCGGCCACCTGGCTCAGCCAGGAATAGGGATCGATGGTGACGTTCTGGAATCGGCGCTCGATGGCCGCGACATTGGTAGGACTATAGAGAAACACCGCCGGCGCATCGGCGTTCAGCACATTCAGGGCCTCGGTCCAGAGTACCCGGGCACGCGCCACATCCGCCGCCGCGCTCGCGGCAGAGAGCAAGGAATCGAAGACCGGATTGCCGTAGCGTCCGAAGTTCTGAGCCGACCACCCGGCACGGGTCCACTGGTCGGTCAGCCCGCGCGGGCTGGGCTCGTCGAGCCAGGCGCCGATGTAGCTGTCGAACCGCTGCTCCCGAAGCCGCTCCTGGAACACCGGGAAGTCGACCGTGGTGATACTGGCGTCGACCCCCACCCGCCGCCACATCTCCTGGATCACGACCGCCGCCTGCCGGCGAGCGCGACTGGTGGACGGCACCAGGATATCGAACGCGAGCCGGGCCCCGTCCCGGCGACGCACATACTCGCCTGGACTGGCTCGCCACCCTGCTTCCGTCAAGAGTCGGCGGGCCTGCGCCGTGTCATACGGCATGGTCTCGATGCCCACACTGTCCTGTCCGATCCAGAGGAGCCCCGACATGGGGCCCGGAGGCACCTGGGTCCCCGGTCCGATCACACTCTGGGCAATGGCCTCGCGATCGAGCGCCAGGGTGAGCGCCCGTCTCACCGTCCGCTCGCCCAGGACCGGGTGCCCCTGCCCCGGCCGCCAGCCCGTGAGCCTGAAGCCCAGATAGCCGTAGACGGCGGACGGATAGGGGACCCGCAGGAAGGTGGGATCGGCGGCGATTTGCTCGACCTGGGCGGGCCCGCCCACGGACTCGATGGCATCGGCCTCGTGGGAGAGCAACAGGTTGACCGCCACCATGGGATCGGCGGCGAACCGCCAAATCAAACGCCGGATACGAGGCATCGCAGCGCCCACCGCCTCGAGTCTCAGAAACTCGGGCCGCTTCCATTCGGCCAGCCGGTAGTGGCCCGATCCCACCAGACGTCCCGACACGGTGTCGGTTGCCCACTGGTCGAACGGCACGCCCCCCCACACATGGCTCGGCAGGATGCGCACATGATAGGTGGCGTCGTAGAGCTGTTCTGGTGAGGCACGAATGAAACGGATGTCGACAGTGGTGGAGTCCACCACGGTCACCGAGTCGATCCCTTCGAGCGCGGAGCGGGCCAAGGCATCGATGGTGGGATCGGTAAAGGCCTGGAAACTGAAACGGACGTCCGCCGCGGTAACCGGTTGGCCATCGTGCCAGGTGGCGCCGGGCCGCAAGTGGAACCGCCAGGTGAGCGGGTCGATCCGCTCCCAGCGGGTGGCGAGCCCGGGCCGGTAGGCGGCCGAGTCGATCGGCGCGCCGCCCGGTGTGAGATAGGCGAGCCGCTCGAAGATCTGGTCGCCGATGTCGCGACCCACAGCGTCGAAGGTGAGCGGGGGGAAGATCGAGCGCGGCTCGCCCACCGCCGCGATGGTGAGGGTGCCGCAGTCCGGGCACGAGGCGGCCCGATCGCCGCCGCAGGCGGCGAGGAGCCCCACAGCCATAAACACCCAACGCCTCATGGCAGCAAATCTCACGACTCGCGCCTCCCGGCTCAAGCCTCCTCCTACTGGAACTGCAGATTCCGCTCGAAGTCGCCCGGGCTGGTGGCAGCCGCCTTGGCGGTCTCGACCGAAATCAACTCCTTGGTGAACAGCTCCATCAGGTGCTGGTCGAAGGTCTGCATGCCGTACTGGGTGCGCCCCTCGGCCAAATGATCCAAGATTTCGGGCGTTCTGTCCGGATCGGCAATACACTCGGCGATGGTAGCGGTGTTCCGCATGATCTCGACCGCCACCACCCGCCCCTTCCCGTCCTTCCGCGGCAGGAGCCGCTGCGAGACCACTGCCTTCAGAGTCTCTGACAACCGATTCCTGACGGGGAGTTGCTCCGCGGGCTCGAACACACTTGCCAACCGCGAGACCGTCTTCAGGGCATCGGTGGTGTGGACCGTCGAGAAGACCATGTGACCTGTTTCTGCCGCCTTCAACGCCACGTCGATGGTCTGTCGGTCGCGCATCTCGCCCACCAAGATGATGTCCGGGTCCTGCCTGAGGGCTGCCCTGAGCGCAATGGCAAAGCTCTCGGTGTCGCCGCCCAGCTCCCGCTGGATGACGGTGCACTTGTCGTCCTTGTGGAGAAACTCGATCGGGTCCTCGATGGTGACGATCTTGCCGGCCTTGGTCTGGTTGACATACGACACCATGGCCGCCAGGGTGGACGATTTGCCGCTGCCGGTCACCCCGGTGAGCAGCACCAAGCCCCGCTCCTCCATGGCGATGTCGGCCAGCACCTTGGGCAGGCCCAGGGCCTCGAAGTCGGGTACCGTGACGGGGATGTTCCGGAGCACCACCGCCAGCGAGCCCCGCTGGCTGCAGACGTTGACCCGGAACCGGCCCAGGCCCTCCAGGGCGTACGAGCAGTCCAGGTCCTGCAAATCATGGAGTTCGGCCTCGACCTTGTCCGGGCTGGTCTTCTTGGCGGCGACCAGGATATGGCCCACGATCTGGGCGGTGTCCTGGGGCGAGAGGAGTTTGGCCCCGGTCACCGGCAGCATCTCGCCCCGGATCCGCATCCGGAAGGGGCCCCCGGCCGAGAGATGGACATCGGAGGCGTTGACTTCGATGGCTTTCTTGAGGATGGCGTTGAAGGTCTGGATGTTGGCAGTCATAGTCCGTTCCACCGCGTTTTGCCCACGGCAGTTTGTCAAATGCAAGATCGGGAGCTAGGGATCGGCCGAACGCACCGGCCCGGCGGCCGAAAAGTCAGGCAGCCAGCCGGGTTACGTGCAGGGGGCGTGCCGGGGGGGGGCAGGGCGGAGATCGTTGTCGGGGATGGTCGGGAGGCGGGGTCAGGATCAGGGGCGCCGGCGGGCAGTCGTGAGTCCTTTAGTGCGAACTTACGACCGTGCGGCCCTGGCGAGGTCATCCATCCCTGCAGGGCTAGAGACTCACGGCTCAAGACTCTACCGCTCGCTGGCGCGGCGCAGCAATCCCCGCCACCGGCCCCCCCGCCCGGCTATCTCGCCTGGCCACCCTCCAACCTCTCCCACCTGACCGCCCGGAGCGTCGCCCGGTACGCGTCCTTGTTGGTCGGCCGGTCGACTTGGGGGAGCGGGCTCAAGGCCTCGAGCTGGAGCACCAGCTGGCGGATGCCCGCCTCGGCGATCACGGCATGGCGGGGGTCGAGATCGGTGTTGACGGCCACGTGGCGGGTGGGCCTGTTGATCGCGAGCCGGATCCGGGCGTTCCCGGCCCAGACGCAGTCGGCGTTCACCGGGCAGCGGCTGTCCTGGAGCACGTCTTGGAACGTCACCGTGTAGCCGGTGTTCTCGATCGCCACCGACCGGCCGAAGGCCAAGGTGAAGTCCTGGTCGATGGCGACCTCGGTGGGGCCGCCGCAGGCGGTGGCGAGGAGGAGGGCGATCAGGACAAAGCGGCGCATAGGGAGACTCGAGACGGGAGACGTGAGTCGTCAGTCCTTCAATGAAAGATCCCCACGGCGAGGCAAACTAACCCTGAAGGACTCCTGACTCACGTCTCACGACTCACATCAATTCGGCACCGAATTATGCCGGATGGCCCGCAGCGTGGCCCGGTAGTCGTCCTTGCCCAGCTGCTTGCCGAGCTCCGGCTCGGGGGCGAGCGCAACCAGCCTAATCTCGATCGTGCCCACGAACACCCCCCGCGGGTCGTCGCCGGTGTGCACATCGGCCCGCCGGGTCGGGTTGTTCAGCTTGAGTACGACGATGGCATCCCCGACGTCGACGCAGACGGCGTCGATGGGGCAGCGGGTGTCCGAGCGGACCTCCTCGAAGCTCACCACGATGCCGGTGCCCTCGACCGCGGCCGACTTGCCCGGGGCAAGGGTGAAGTCCTGCTCGACCTCGACATCGGTGGGCCCGGCGCACCCGGCCACGGCTAGGCCCAGTAAGACCAAAAGCGGCTTGTACATAGTAGTCTCCGAATGAGACGGAAACCTGGGCAGTCGGCCGGCTGGAACATGCGTCCGCCCCCGTCCTGACCCACTTTCCGGCTGAAATATTGGACGCCGGACCGGTCGGGGGAAGCACAGGGGTGGGGCATTCCTTACCTTTCCTGCGGCCCTACTCCCGACTTCCTACTCCCTACTTCCCACTCCCACATGTCCTTCCGCTCCTGGTTCCGCACACTCATCACCTTCGGCCGAGGCGTCACCCTGGGGATCGCCGAAGCCACGGCCGGCCGCGACCCCATCGATCTGTTCGGCGAGTGGTTCGACGCGGCCAGGCGATCCGGGATCATCCACCCCGAGGCCATGACCTTGGCCACCTCTTCTAATGAAGGGCGGCCCTCGGCTCGGATGGTGTTGCTCAAGGGACTCGATCAGCGCGGGTTCGTGTTCTTTGGCAACCACGAGAGCCGGAAGGCCCAGGAGTTGGCCGAGAACCCGAGGGCGGCGTTGCTGTTCCACTGGGCGGTGCTCGAGCGTCAGGTCCGGATCGAAGGCACCGTCACCACGATCACCACCGCGGAATCCGAGGCCTACTTCAAGACCCGCCCCCGCGGGGCCCAGATCGGTGCCTGGGCCTCGAAGCAGAGCAGTGAGCTCGAGGACCGGCGGGTGCTGGAGCAACGGGTCAAGGACTTCCAGGAGAAGTTCGCTGGCGGCGAGGTGCCGCTCCCGCCCTTCTGGGGCGGCTACCGGCTCCAGCCCGAGCGGATCGAGTTCTGGCAGGGCCGGGCCGACCGGCTGCACGATCGGTTGGTGTTCGAGAAAGAGGGAGACGGCTGGGTGAGCCGAAGGCTGTATCCGTAGACTTGAGACTTGAGTCCGGCAGGGGTAGTTGGTCTCGCCGGGCCGATCTACCCCTGAAGGACTCACGACTCACGTCTCGCGTCTCGCATCTGCTACTGCTCGGCCATGACGCTGGTGGTGAGTTCTCCGTCTCGGACCACCACCTTGCCATCGATCGCGACCGTGGCCTTGGTGACCGGGAAGTAGAAGCTCCCCTGACCGTCGACCGCGTTGGCACCGCCAAAGAGCGAATTGTCACCGATGCCCAACCACACAATGCCGGCTGCGTCGTCGGGGCGGTAGTCGGCTCCCTCTTCGATCACCGTGCGACCGGGGTTGAGGCCTATCTGGAAGTAGCCGAACATGTCCTTGGGGCCGGTATAGGGCGCCATGGTTTCCCGGTAACACTCGCCCCCGGCCGCGGCATCGAACGTGGTGACCTTGCCGTCGGTGAACTCGTAGGTGGCCCCCGTCATGGGCTGAAAGCGGCAGCGGTCCTTGGGGACCACCACCCGGCCGTTGGCCGAGGTCTCGAGTGGTGCGGCGAATACACTGCCGCCCGGAAGGGTGGCCCACCGGGTGATGAACATGGCCTGCTTGGCGTCCTCGGCGGTCACGATGCCGTCGTTCACGAACACCGGCCGGTCGCCCATCGAGAACCGGAGATCGGTGCCCGCCGGCGAGGTCACTCGCACTTCCTTGGCTCCCTCGAGCATGCGCTGGAGCGCGGCCCCGTGGGCCGCGATCTTCTGGTAGTCGGCGTTCAGCGACTTCCAGTGAGACTGTTCGAAGGTCGCGAAGTCTAATCCGTACTCGGCGGCCTCCTGCTTCGAGGGATAGGCGATGAACGCCCCGCGGAGCCCCGACTCGTTGAGCGCGTCATAGATCACCCGCGACGCCTTGCCTGCCCGGGCGAGCCGGTCTTCCGGCACGTCGGCGAAGACGGCCTTCTCGTCCTCGATGCCCGGGAGCCCGATCCAGACGTCCATGTCCTCGAGCCAGTTGACGAAGTAGGTGGGCTCGATGTCGAGATACTTGGCGTCGGCCTCGGCCACGCCGGCGCGGATGACCCGGTCGGTGTTGAGGAACATGGTGACCTGCCCGCCGGCCATGGTGACCTCGGCGGCCAACGCCTCCATCAAGCCGATGGTGTGCTTGCCCCCGGACACCACCACCACGTCACCCGGCTGAATGGCGAGCGAGGTGGTGACGATCCGCTTGGCGAGGGCCGCGTGCTGGGCCTCTTGAGCCGTGGCCGGACTCGATACGACTGCCAGGCCAAAGCCCAGCGCCAGGGCCAACAGCCCGAGTAGTGGTGAATGGCGCATGGATACCTCCCGTTCGAGCGTGACCGGCCTATCACAGGGGATGTCGTCGGCCAGCCGTGGATCCAGCATCTGAGACAAGCTACGGGCCGAACCTGGGGGGCTCAAGCTGGATGCCTGTCGCCAGTCATTAGGGTCGTCGGTCATTAGGGTCGCTGGTCTTCGGTCTTCGGTCGTTGGCCCTGCGGGGGCAGATAGCGGCCGCGATCCAACCCCAAAGGACCGATGACTGAAGACCTTCTTCCGGCACACACCTTGCTCTTCCCCGACGCGCGTGCCCGAACTAGGCGAAATGGCGGGCTCGAGCGGGTAAATCGCACCCAGAGCGGGGCGAGTTGCCCGGGTGTAACGGTTTATCACACGCATGGGGAAAAGAATGAGACTGACGCATGTCTTGGCTTTGAGCATTGGGCTGTTCATGACCGGCGCCTGCGGGGATTCGACCGGGGTCACGGTCGAGGACCTGGTGGGCAGCTGGAACGCCTCGCAGTATCTCTACACCAACCCGGCCAACACCTCGCAGACGGTGGACATCATCACCACGCAGGGCGCCAGCTTCAGCATGAGCGTCGCCAATGACAGCACGGTGAGCACCCTCTTCGACGACGGGGTGGGCGGGTCGAGCTCCGACTCCGGCGACTTCAGCGGCGACGGCACGGTGCTCAACCTGGCCGGCGAGTCGTTCAACGCGAGCCGCACCGGCAGCCAGCTGACCCTGGTCGACGACACCAATGCCTACGATTTCGACAACGACGGCAGCGACGACCCGGCCACGCTCACGATCACGATGGTGAAGCAGTAAGATCGACTGGATCGATTCGTTACAGGAGGGGCGGCCTTCCCGCGTGGCGATCCCGCGGCAGTTCCTCCTATCCGTTGGCGTCGCTTGTGGTTGCCGTTCCCAGCCCCGAGGGAACGCCGCTTGCCGTTAGATTCCGATCGACGACAACCGACGCTTACACGAGGATCGATTGATGCGATGGAATAGACTTGCGACGGTGCTCCCTGCGGCCCTTTTGCTGTCCGCTTGCGCCGATGCCACCGGCCCTCTGGGCCAGAACCAGCTTCAGGTGACTGCCCGGGTCACCGACCGCGCTGCCAGCGGCACCACCGCTACCGTGGTCGAGATTCAGTCCGCCACCATGGTCTTGGGGGGGCTCAAGCTCGAGACCGCGGGTCTCGACAACACGGTCGATTGGGTCTGGGAGCGGTCGATCGTCATTCCGCTGGCCCTGAACGGCACTGCCGTCCTGGCCTATGACGTCGATGTGGTGCCCGGCATCTACAAGGAATTCGAGCTCTCGGTCGACAAGCTCGAGATCGGGAACCCGGCCGAGGATCCGCTGATCGCTCAGTACCCGGGTCTGGCCGACGCCAGCGTGCTGGTCGACGGTCTGGTCACCCGCCCCGGCGGGACGCGTCAGCCGTTCGCCTTGTCGGCGCCGGTCGACATCGACCTCGAACTCCCGTTCGCGGCACCCATGGAGTTCACCGCCGCCGACAACCCGGTAGCTCTCATCGCCCTCGAGGTGGATGTGAGCAGCTGGTTCCAGGGTCCGACCGACCTGCTCGACCCCACCGACCCGGCCAACCGGAGCGACATCGAGGGGAATATCCAGAAGTCATTTGAGATGTTCGAGGACGACTAGCCTCTAGTCATCGGTCTTTAAGGTCGTTGGTCGTCGGTCGTCGGTCGTTGGTCCTGCAGGGGCAGATAGCGGCCGCGATCCAACCCCAAAGGACCGATGACTGATGACTGAAGACCCCCCACCTTGCGCCCTCCAGTCCCCGCTGCATTCTAGGGACATATCCATCCGGAGGGACTCATGAGATTCGCTCGCGTACTCTTGGCACCCGCGCTGCTCGCGGTCCTCGCGCCCGTGGCCGCGGCTCAGCAGTGGAGCCCGGCCCAGCAGGAGGTGATGGCCGGGATGGAGCAGTGTTGGGAGACCTGGCGGCAGGCGGTCGAGGCCAAGGACTACGACATGTGGGCAACCTGCATGGCGGGCGACCAGGTGCGGTTCTGGTGGGCCGACTGGTCGACGCCCAACACCAACGCCGAGTTGCGGCGCCGCTTCGCCAAAGGGCTCTTCAACTGGAACCTGAAGCGTTGGGACTGGGCTGGGCTCCGGCCGCTGGCCATCACCATGGAAGGCAACAACCTGGCCCTGGTCTTCTTCAACGCCCATTGGCAGAACGAGACCATGGACGGCGAGATCAATTACCTGGAGCAGCGCCGCTTCGAGGTCTGGAAGAAGATCGAC
>JBFGLJ010000004.1:0-37219 GCA_041576235.1 Gemmatimonadales bacterium
GGGCCCCCGCCGGGGTCACGCTCGTCATCCAGACTGCGTTCCTGGGCGACGTCATCCTGTCCCTCCCGCTCTTGGCGGCCTTGGCCTCCCGCCACGGTCTCGTGGATGTGGTCGCGACACCCGCCGCTCTGCCGCTCCTCGAAGGGCACCCGGCTGTCCGGCGGGTGATCGCCTACGACAAGGCTGGACGCGACCGCGGCCTTCGGGCCTTCGTTCGGATGAGCCGAGCCATCCGAGCGGCGGGGTATCGCCGGGTGTATCTCCCCCACCGCTCGGCGCGGTCCGGAATGTTGGCGCTCCTGGCCCGGATTCCGGAGCGGGTCGGGTTCGCCGACGCCCCGGTGCGTTGGGCGTATACCCGGCGCGTCCCGCGTGATCTCGATCGCCACGAAGCCGAGCGCCTGCTCGGATTGGCTGGTACCCCGTCGGGTCCGGTCACCTTCACCCTGGGCCTCACTGACCGCGACCGTGCGGCCGCGGCCGAGTGGTTGCGCGCGGAAGGCATCGAGGATGAATTCATTGCCCTGGCCCCGGGGTCGGTCTGGGGCACCAAGCGGTGGCCGTATTTTCCCGAGCTCGCCGCCCGGCTCTCGCTCCCCGTGGTGATCCTGGGAGGACCTGATATCGCCGAGGTCGCCGCTCAGATCCAGGCGCAGGCCCGCGGTGCGGTTGCCAGCGGCGCCGGGAGGCTCAGCCTGCGCCAATCCGCCGCGGTGCTCGAGCGCGCCGGGGTCCTCGTGTGCAACGACTCCGCGCCCTTGCATCTGGGATCGGCGACCGGCACGCCCACCGTGGCGCTCTTCGGCCCGACCGTGCCAGCCTTCGGGTTTGGACCGCTCGGGGAGGACACCATTATCGTGGAGCATCCGTCGCTGTCCTGCCGGCCCTGCAGCCGCCATGGTCCGCCGACATGCCCGCTGGGCCACCATCGATGTATGCAGGAACTCGAGCCGGCAACGGTTCACGCCGCGGTGACCCGGCTGCTCGCAACCCGGGGAGGATCTCGTGGACTACGTCCTCGGACTTGATATCGGCGGGACCAACCTGGTCGCGGGGTGCGTGAGCGAGGATGGCTCCCAAATCCACGGCGTGCTCACCGAACCGACCCGGTCGGAAGAGGGTCCCGATGTGGTGTTGCGGCGCCTCGTCGGCATGGCGCAGGCGTCGATGGAACATACCGCCCGGCTGGAGGCTGACCCCGTGTTCAGAGGTGTGGGCGTGGGTGTCCCCGGGCCGCTCGATACCAAGACCGGGACGGTGTTGTTGACGCCGAATCTCGGCTGGACCAACATGCCCCTTCGGGATCGGCTCCAGCATGGACTGGGGTTGCCGACCGAGCTGGACAACGATGCCAATTGCGCGACCCTGGGCGAGTGGTGGCGCGGCGCGGCCCGCGGGACGCGGTACGTCGTCGGGATCACCGTGGGAACCGGGATTGGCGGCGGCATCCTCCTGGACGGGCAGGTGTATCACGGCGCCGGCGACGGCGCGGGAGAGATCGGGCACATGACGATCGATGCCAATGGCCGCCGCTGTAAGTGCGGCAACTACGGCTGCCTCGAGGCCTATGCCTCCGGACCGGCCATTGCGCGGAGGGCGCTCGAGGCGATCGAAGCGGGCGGAGAGAGTACCGTGCCCGAGTATGTCGGCAATCATATGCCCAGCGTCACGGCGGAAACCGTGTACCTGGCCGCGAGGGATGGCGACGAACTGGCGCTCGAGGTGGTCCAGGAGACCGCGCGCCTCCTCGGTGCCGGCATCGCGGGCCTCGTCAACATCTTCAATCCCGAAGCGGTGGTCGTGTGCGGCGGCGTGACGCAGGCCGGGGATCGGCTCTTCCTCCCCCTGCGCCGCGAGGTGAATCGGAGAGCCTTCAAACCCGCCGCCGCCCTGTGCCGGATCGTGCCGGGCGAGCTGCCCGGCGTGGCCGGGGTCTATGGCGCGGCCCTGACGTATCTCCGCCGCCATCCCCAGTCCTAACGAGAGAGCCTGACCCTCGTGCCAAAGCTCGGCGTCATTGGCTCCATGGTGTGGGACGTGATCCACGGCCGCGACCCCGGCGCGCCGCCGGTGGAGGAATGGGGCGGGATCGCGTACGCCTTGGCCGGGCTCGACGCCAGCCTCAGCCCGGACTGGGAAATCGTCCCGCTCATCAAGGTGGGACGGGACCTGAGCGACGAGGCCAATCGCTTCCTCCGCACCTTGGCGCGGGTCCCGTCCTCCGCGCGTTTCATGGAAGTGCCCCTGCCGAACAACCGGGTCGTCCTCCGCTACGAGTCTCGCGAACGCCGTTGTGAACGCATGGAGGGCGGCGTGCCCCACTGGACGTGGGAGGAATTGGGTCCCTTGGTGCGCGATGTGGACGCCATCTATGCCAACTTCATCTCCGGATTCGAAATGAGCCTCGGCACGGCTCAGGCCCTGCGCCACGGGTTTGCGGGCCCGATCTACGCGGATCTTCACAGCCTGTTTCTCGGCATGCGGCACGACGGGCTTCGTATGCTGCAACCACTTCCCGGGGCCGATGAGTGGTTGGCGTGTTTCGACGTCGTCCAGTTGAATGAGGACGAGCTTCGCCAACTGGGCGGTGGAAACGATTCGCTCGAGGTGGCGGCCAGCGTGCTCGCGCGCGGCGTGTCCCTCCTCGCGGTGACCCTCGGCCCCCACGGGGTCGTGTACGTGGCGGCCCCTGGCTTCACCGGTCTGGCGCCGCCACCCGAAGCGCGTAGCTTAGGGGACGCCGTCACGACCGCCCGAATCGAGGCGCCCGCGATCGACGTGCTCGATCCGACCGGGTGCGGCGATGTGTTCGGGGCGGCCCTCTGCGCGGGACTCCTCCGTGCGGAACCGGTTGAAACCGCGCTTCGCGAAGCCAACCGGCTCGCCGCGCGGAACGCTGTCTACCGTGGTGCTTCCAGTCTAGCCCAACACCTTCGCGGAGAACTCGTGACTGCACCGCCGGACGGATGACGTGACCCGGATCGTGGAGATTCCCACTTCCTTCGATGACCGTTCGTTCGATTCCTTTGCCCAGGCTCACGGAGCCTGGCCCCCCGAAGAGCGCATCCTCTTCGACGCTCGGGGTGCCCAATGGGCGTCACCCTACGGATTGATTGGGTTATTGACCTCGGCGCAAGCGTTGTCCGAGGCCCGCTGCGAGACGCCGCTGTTGACCGTCCCCACCAACACCGATGTCGGCAGGTACTGGGCTCGAGCCGGGTTCTTTCAGTATGCCGCGGATCTTTTCGAGTTGCACGGGAAGGTTCCCCGAACCAAGCCAGCGGAACAATCGGACGTCCTTCTGAATGTGACGCCGGTTCGCGCGTCCGAAGACGTCCACCACATCGTCGGCGGCATCCAAGAGCGAGCCTCCAAGATTCTCCACGCTGAACTCGGCATCGAGGCCAAGGCCACCATGGGGTTTGCCATGGCCCTCTCCGAGGCCTGTCAGAACATCATTGAACATGCTGGGACCAGCGGATGGGTGGCGGTTCACGCCTATTCGTGGCGCAAGCGGCTCGGGAGGCGCGTCGTGGTGATTGCCGTGAGCGATGCGGGCGTCGGGTTTCGCCGCTCCCTCGAGGCCAGCCAAGGTCGGCGCTACGGCGACCGCTGGGGGGACGGCAAGGCCCTGGAGGCCGCGTTGATCCAGGGCCTGAGCCGCTTCAGGGACCCCGGGCGCGGCCAAGGCCTGGCCGGCATCAAGCGCTATTTGTCCCGCTGGGAGGGCAAGGTCTCTATCCGCAGCGGGACGGCCCGGCTCTCGATTGTGCCCTCGTGGGATGACGACGCTCCCCTTCGTGAATCGTTACCTTATTTTCCAGGCTCGCAGGTGCAGGTCGTCATCCCCGCCCAGGACCCGGCACGCCGATGATACACACCATTCATGTGGACCACGTTCTCCGCGAAGAACTCTCCACACCCTATTGCGACTTGGTCACCCGGCCGACCGGGGTCGCCGTCCGCCACCGCATTCGCGAGGCCCTGGCCGCAACGAGGTGCCTCACCGCCGTGTTGGACTTCTCGGCGGTAGGTCTCATGGACTTCAGCTGTGCCGACGAGGTGGTCGCCAAGTTGCTGCGAGACGCGGATCGCGACGAGTCCGTGTACGTGGTCCTGGGTGGATTGAGTGAAGCCCAAGGGGAGGCAGTCCATCATGTCCTCGACCATCAGGCGCTCGCCATTCTCTCGTTGGTCGAGCGCGGCCTGGGTGGGGGGAAGGGGACGCCCGTGATTCTCGGCAGGGTCTCGCCGGATGCCCGAACGGTCTTCGCGTGTGTGGCCGAACGCGGCCCGGTGCCGGCCGACGACGTCGCCGCGACCCTCCGGTGGTCGCTGCCCCGCACCACCGAGATGCTCGACGCGCTGACGCTCCATCGCCTGGTGCGCAAGGACGCTGGTTTCTACAGCCCTCCCCTCACCGCATGACCGGCCGGCGCCAAGGGCAATCGACGATCGCCGTGCACGGGAAGCCGGGCGCTCGCACGGAGTGGGAGCCGGTCGTTCCGCCCATCGTTCAAAGCAGCACCTTCCTCAACCCCGTGGATTCGGATGAGGAAGTTCTCTACACCCGCTACGGCAACAATCCCAATCAAGTGCGGCTGGCGAGCACGTACGCCCGGCTCGAGGGGGCAGAGGACGCCGTGTTCGTGTCGAGCGGGATGGGCGCCACCGCGCTCGCCCATTTGGCGGTGCTGCGGCCCGGCGACCATTTGATCTCGAGCGAGGTGGTCTACGGCGGCACACGACAGTTCTTCGACACCGAGCTGAGTCGCTTCGACATCAGTGTCACCTATGTCGATCCGACCAATCCCCGAACCTGGCGGCGGTCGTTGCGCGACCAAACCCGCGCGATGTTCGTCGAGAGCATCACCAATCCGCTCCTGCGGGTCGTCAACCTGGGGCCTATTGCCCAGGTGGCCCGGGAATTCGGCCTGGTGTTGCTGGTGGACGGGACCTTTGCCAGCCCCATCAATCTTCGACCCCTCGAACACGGCGCCGATTTGGTCATCACCAGCGCTACCAAGTATCTCAACGGGCATAGTGACGTCATTGCCGGCGCGGTAGCGGGGTCGGAGGCCCTGGTGGAGGAAGTCACTCGCCTGATGCGCCTCTGGGGACAGGCGCTCGACCCGCACGCGGCCTGGCTCGTCGAGCGGGGTATGCGGACGCTTGCCGTGCGGATGGCGCGGCACAATGCCAACGGACAGGCCGTGGCGGAATGGGCGAGCGAACATCCGGCCTTTGCCTCCGTTCATTATCCCGGACTACCATCTCATCCGGATCACGCGGTGGCGAAGAACTGCTTGGACGGCTTCGGGGGCATGGTAGGGCTCGAGCTCAAGGACGGTGCCCGGGGGGCCACGCGGCTGCTCAAGCGGCTTCAGCTCATCCTGCACGCGCCGAGCCTCGCCGGCGTGGAAAGCCTCATCTCCGAGCCGCGGTACACGTCTCATAAACACATCGGCGCGGGGGCGCGCGCTCGCATGGGGATAGCCGATGGCTTTCTCCGCCTCAGCTGCGGTATCGAGGACCCCAACGACATCATCGCCGATTTGGAGCAGGCTCTCCAGCCGTAGCCCCCCACCAGCCACCCGGCCCGGGGCGTCCGACAGCCAGGGCCTAGGCTCGCTTCCCCTTTTGACTTACGGCGCCGCCCCTGCCTATCTTCACGCCGTGATCCGGTTCAGTCACGTTTCGAAGACCTACGCGAAAGGCGAAGCGGCCCTCGTCGACGTTTCGTTCCGCGTGGCCAAGGGCGAATTCGTCTTCCTGACCGGGCATTCCGGGGCGGGCAAGTCGACCGTCTTGAAGTTGATTCACGGCGGACTCCGCCCAACCACCGGGGACATTCACGTCCTGGGGTTCTCGCTGCCGTCAATCACGCCGCGGGAAATCCCTCGTCTCCGCCGCCGCCTCGGGATCGTCTTTCAGGACTTTCAGCTGTTGGACGATCGCACGGCGGAGGAGAATGTCGCGTTTGCGCTCGAAGTGACCCGTGCCCGTGCGGACACGATTCCGTCGCGGGTCGGCCGGGTGCTTACCCAGGTGGGGTTGGCCTCGAAGATGAAGGCCTTGCCGAATGAGTTGTCCGGTGGGGAACAGCAGCGCGTGGCCATCGCCCGGGCGCTGGTGCTGGACCCCCCGATCCTGTTGGCCGATGAGCCCACGGGGAATCTCGATCAGCGGGCGACCCGCGGTGTGTTCCAGCTCTTGCGAGACATCAACACGGGTGGCACCAGTGTCATCATGGCCACCCATGACCTCTCGCTCGTTCGCCAGACCAACAACCGCATGCTCGAACTCCGCCGGGGTGAACTGGTCTTCGACAGCGCGGACGACGGCCGGCGCCAAGGGCCGGCTCAGCGGGGAGGGTCGGCATGAAGCTCCTGTTTCGTGAGGCACTCCTGGCGTTCCGCCGAGCCCCGTTGCTCTCCGCCCTGTCCATCACCACGATTGCCTTCTCCTTGTTCGCGGTTGGACTCTTCGGGCTGGTGGCCATCAACCTCCGCGCCACCCTCCGCGGGTTGGAAGACCGGGTGGAGATCGTGGCCTTCATCCTGCGGGGGACACCGCTCGAGACCATCACGCTCGCCGCCGATGACATCGCGACCTTTCCCGAAGTCCTCTCGGTCGGGTACGTGGACGAAGAACTGGCGCTCAAGCATGCGCAAGAGCAACTCGAGGAATTCCGCGACGCCTACCGGGACTTGGAGATCAACCCGTTGCCGGCGTCGCTCGAGATCCGACTCAAGGAAGGCTATCGGGACGCCGTCTCGGTCGCAGCGGTGGCGGAGCGGCTCGAAGGATTCCGGTTCGTCGACGACATTCGTTTCGGTCGTGAGTGGATCGAGCGGCTCGACCGGCTCCGAAACGTAGCCGGACTGGTGGGTCTGGTGATCGGGTTCGCCTTCGCGGCAGCGGCGGTGATCATCATCGGCACGACCATCCGGATGACCGTGTTGCAGCGGGCGAGTGAGATCGCCATCATGCGGCTGGTTGGCGCCACGAACGGATTCATTCGCGGACCCTTTCTCCTTGAAGGCGCGCTCAAAGGGTTGTTCGGAGGCGTGCTCTCGATCCTCCTCATCTACGCGGGATACCTCTTGTTCAGCCGGAACGCCCCGGTGCTTTCCGGCCTGGTGTTTTTCGAGGCCCGTCACCTGGTGTTGGGCATCCTGTTCGGTGTGGCACTGGGTCTGGGAGGGAGCTTGGTCAGCGTGGGAAGGCACCTCCGAAATGTGTAGCCTGCGAGTGGCCGTCCTCCTCGTGGCCACGACCGTCCTGTCCGCCTTCGCGGCCCCAATGGCGGCGCAGAACGATGTCCGCCGCGAGCTGGAAGCCGGCCAGCGGCGTTTGGATTCGATTCGCACGGAGCGCGGCCGCCTCCGCATGCAGCAATTGGAACTCGAGAGCCGAGTGAAGGACGTCGGGGCCGAATTGCGCAACATCGAACGCCAGCGGGAGTCGACACACCGGATCGTCAACGAAATCGAAGGCCAGATCAGTGGGCTCAACACCCATCTGGCGCAGGTCAGCGCCGAGCTGGTGTTGGCGCAGGACAACCTGGCAGAAAAGCGGGCCGTCCTCCAGCGCCGGCTGGTCGACATTTACAAGCGCGGGCCGCTTTATGTGTTTCAGGCGTTACTCGCGGCGGAGTCTTTTGGCGACTTGTTGAGCCGCTACAAGTATCTCTTTACCACGAGCCAGCAGGACCGGGCGCTGGTGTCTGAGGTTCAAAATCTCAGGGACCGCGTTATCGAGCAGCGTGACGACCTCCTCGGCATCCGAACGGACCTCGATCGCAGCCGGAGCGAACGGGCGGCCGAAATGGCGAGGTATGAGCGCCTCATGCGCGAGCGGGAGGTCCACCTTCGGCGGCTGCGTCGCACTGGTCGTTCGACCGAGCAGCGATTGACGGCCCTTGAGCGGGACGAGCTCGCGCTCAACCGGCTCGTGGCCCGGCTTCGGGACGCGGCGGCCCGTGGGGCGCCGGCGCCCGGCGGACTCACGACCGCCGACATCGGCCAGCTGGATTGGCCCGTCGAGGGTAGGATTCTCTACAATTACGGACGCGTGAGTCTTCCCAGTGGCGCGGTCATTCGTCGCAACGGCATCGGCATCGGAGCACCAATCGGCACCCCGGTGCGGGCGGTGGATGCAGGCCGCGTGCTCGGCGTCCAACAAGTGGGAACCTACGGCCTCATGGTTCTCGTTCAGCACGGGACCGATCACATCTCGACCTATGGGCAGCTCAGCGGGGCCGGCGTCCAGTCGGGACAGCGGATTGAGAAAGGCCAGGTGATCGGCACGGTTGGGGGCCAGAATACCAATGAGGGACCCCACCTCTATTTCGAGATCCGAGGCCAACAAGGCATCGCCCTCGATCCAACCGATTGGCTCACCCGCCGCCGCTGATTCACAGGGTTCCGGTCGCCCCGCCCGCATTGACCTAGGTCCAAGCCACGGTGCATCTTTCCCTCATGCGATGGACATTCGCCGTTGCCGTGCTCGCGGTGGGCCTCTCGGTGCCGGGTGCCGCCCAGGAGTTCTACCACGCGCGCCTAGGGGTGACCGGTGCGACATCGTTAGTCACCGATCGGATCATAAATACAATCGATGTCCGACAGAACATTGCTCCCACCGTGTTGATCGGGGCGTCGCTGCCGGTCGCTCAGGACGTGAATGCGAGCCTCGAAGTCAGTCTCGCCACCGGATCCTTCGATGCGGAGGAAGGCGCCGTGTCGCAGAGTCTCGGGACCGTGCGCACCATGACGGCGACGCTCGGCGCGGAGGGACGGCTGACGTGGAACCTCCGCTGGCGAGCAGGGCTCGGCATCATCAGATATTGGCCTTCCGAAGACCAGGGGATCTTTCGCCGAGGCGGCCCGACTGATTTCGTGCTCACGGGTGGCGTCGATTACACGCGCCAGCTGAGTGACGACTGGGCGGTGCTCGGCGGCGTCCGCTACGATTATCATCGCTTCACCACCGAGGAACTCCAGGCGCGTGGGTTCTCCCAGTCTCAACAGGTGCACCGGGTCGGACTGCTCGTGGGCATCGCACGGACCATTTCATGATTGCTCGTCGCACATCCGTACTTGCGCTTGCGCTGGCAGCGACCATGGCCCTCGCGTGCTCGGATATTGCCTCCCCGAATCGGGCAGATCTGTACGAATGGCGTCTGTTCGTCGGGAACGACACTCTGTCGTTTCATTGGCCGGCCTCCCGGCTTCCGGTCCGCATCTGGGTGGAAGATCAGTTCGACATGCCGGCCCACGTCGCCCTCGGCATCCAGCAGTGGGAATCGGCCTTCCTCTACGGGGAATACGCCGCTGAGATCGTCGGCGATTCGTCCACGGCTGACGTGCTTGTCCGAACGATCATTCCACCGCCCAAGACTCTGCGTTCCCTCGTCCGGCTTCCCAGCGCCCTCTTGCCAGAATGCGGTGGGGCGACCGACATCGATACGGCCAGTACCCGATTCCAGTTGCAGCTCCCGGTGCGCATGTTCGTACACCCGCGATTCGATCCCGCCCTCGTGGATCTCACGACGTGTTTCCAGGTCACAGCCACGCACGAGCTTGGTCATACGATCGGGCTCTTCCAACATTCACCGACTGCGTCGGACCTCATGTACTTCGATCCAACCGTCCTCGCCCTGTCGGGACGCGACGTGAGAACGGCGGAGATCAATGCCCACCTGACCCCAACCATGGTGCCGGTCCGCTGACTCCCCTGCGGCACTGCACGTTCTTTCACCGGTCGCGCTTCCCGTCGAGTTCTCATGTCTAACCGGCAGCACGACGCCCTGGAGTACCATGCCAGCGGGCGACCCGGCAAGATCGAAGTCGTCCCCTCCAAGCCAACCGAAAATCAGCGCGATCTGTCGCTGGCCTACACCCCGGGCGTGGCCGAACCCTGCCGCCGCATCGAGGCCGATCCCGAAGCCGCCTACGCATACACCGCCAAGGGGAATCTCGTCGCGGTCGTCTCCAACGGAACTGCGGTCTTGGGCCTGGGCGACATCGGCCCGCTCGCCGGCAAGCCGGTCATGGAAGGCAAAGGCGTCCTCTTCAAGCGGTTCGCCGATCTCGACGTCTTTGACCTCGAAATCAACGCGACGACCGTTGAGGAGGTCGTCCGATTCTGCGTCTCGCTGGAGCCCACGGTGGGCGGCATCAACCTCGAAGACATCAAGGCGCCGGATTGTTTTCACATCGAAGAGCAGCTCCGCGAGCGGCTCGAGATTCCCGTCTTCCACGACGATCAGCATGGCACGGCCATCATCTCCGGGGCGGCCCTCATCAATGCGGTGGAGCTCAGCGGAAAGCGGCTCGACCAGATCCGGGTGGTCTTCGTAGGCGCCGGCGCTGCCGCGCTTGCGACTGCCGAACACTACGTTCGACTCGGCGTCACCCGCGAGCACATCATCCTGTGCGATCGACAAGGGATCATTCACACCAGCCGCGACCGACTCGATCCCTATAAGGCCCGTTTCGCCGTGGACACCGATCGGCGAACGGTCGAGGAGGCCTTCCAGGATGCGGACGTGTTCGTTGGCTTGTCGGTTGGGGGCACGGTGACGCAAGCCATGGTCCGGTCCATGGCCTCGGATCCGATCATTTTTGCGCTCGCGAATCCTGACCCGGAGATCCTGCCCGATGAGGCCCGGCGAGCTCGGCCGGATGCAATGATCGCTACGGGGCGGTCGGATTTCCCCAATCAAGTCAACAACGTGCTCGGGTTTCCATACATCTTCAGGGGGGCCCTCGATGTCCGAGCCCGGGCCATCAATGAGGCCATGAAGATGGCGGCAACACGGGCTCTGGCCGCGCTCGCCAAAGAGGACATTCCCGACAGCGTGCTGCGCGCCTACGGCGTGGAGCGTCTTCGCTTTGGACCGGAGTACTTGATTCCAAAGCCGTTAGATCCTCGGGTCTTGCTGTGGGTCGCCCCGGCGGTGGCCAAGGCCGCGATCGACAGTGGTGTGGCCCGGACCGCGGTAGACCTGCCGGCCTATCGCGACGCCCTCGAGGCGCGGCTCGGCCCGGCTCGTGAAATCATGCGCACCTTGAGCCACCGGGCCGCCACGACCCCGCAGCGCGTGGCCCTCACGGCCGCCGCGGATTCCCGGGTCCTCCGGGCGACGCGGATCCTGCAGGAGGAGGGCACCGCTCGCCCCATTCTCATTGGCGACGACGCCGAGGTCCGGGCCAAGGCCGCGGAAGCCGGCGTGTCCCTCGACGGGGTGACGGTGATCAACCCGGCCACGGCCCCGGACGCGGAGCGCTTCGCGCACGCCCTTTGGCGGCGGCGGCAACGCAAGGGCATGACCCTTCCGGAGGCCCGTCGCCGGGTGCTCCGCGCGGAGTATTTCGGTGCGCTTCTGGTGGTGCACGGCGAGGCGGACGCGTTGGTGGTCGCGGAGGATCAGAGCTACGTCGATGCCCTGGGCCCGGTGCTCCGGGCGGTGGGCGCGAGCGAGCGGTCTGCCGTAGCGGGCATCTACATGATGGTCTTTCGCCAGCAAACGTACTTTTTCGCCGATTGCACCGTCAACATCGATCCGGATGCGCGTCGATTAGTCGAGATTACAACGGCGACCGCAGACGTGGTCCGTCGTCTTGGCATCGAGCCACGGATTGCGCTCTTGTCATTCACGAACTTCGGGTCCGCTCGCCATCCCTCACAACAGAAGGTGAGCGATGCCGTCCGCCACCTGCACGCCGAGTACCCCGATCTCGAGGTCGACGGCGAAATGCAGGCCGACACCGCGGTCGTGGAGGCCATCCTGTCGCGAACCTATCCGTTTACCCAGTTGCGCGGTCCGGCGAACACCCTGATCTTTCCAGATCTCAACGCCGCGAATATCAGCTACAAGTTGTTGAGTCGGCTCGCCGGCGCCCGCGCAATCGGTCCCATTCTCGTCGGTCTCCCGGAGCCGATTCATGTGATGGCGCGCGGTGCCGATGTTGACGAGATCGTCAATATCGCCGTCATCGCCGCCGTCGACGCGTTAGAGCGCGACCGACAGCATCGTCCATCGAACGCCGCATCCTGACGCGAAGGGGTTATGACTGAACACGCCACGTCGCCACGGACCGTTGCCCTCGAGCCGCATGGGATCCGGCCCGGTGCCGTGTATGCCGATTGGGGAGGCGCCGCGCTGATCGAAGCCGCGGTTGTGGCCCACGAAGGGCAACTGACCGACCGAGGGGCCTTTGCCGCCATTACCGCGCCCCATACCGGCCGGTCTCCGAAAGACAAATTTATCGTCGAAGAGCCAGAATCCGCCTCCGATATCTGGTGGGCGAACAACGCCAAGGCGTCGCCGGACGCCTTCACGCGCCTCCATGATGATGTCCGTGGAGCGTTGAACGGTCGTGACCTCTATGTGCAGGACCTGCATGCCGGCGCTGCCCGCGGCTATCGCCTCGGCGTCCGCTTCATAACCCCCAGTGCGTGGCACGCCCTCTTCGTGCGGAACATGTTCATCACACCGACGCGGGCCGAACTCGACGGATTCCAGCCGGACTGGACGGTGCTGCACGCTCCGGCCTTTCAGGCCGATCCCTCGCGGCATGGGACCCGCACGGGAACGTTCATCGTGCTCAATTTCGCGGCGCACATGGTGCTCGTTGGTGGCACGCGGTACGCGGGTGAACTCAAGAAGTCGATCTTCACCGTGTTGAACTATATCCTCCCCGCTCGCAATGTTCTCCCCATGCACTGCTCCGCGAATATCGGAGAGGACGGCGACACGGCCATCTTCTTCGGTCTCTCCGGCACGGGCAAGACCACTCTTTCGGCGGATCCGATCCGACATCTCATTGGCGATGATGAACATGGGTGGAGCCCGGATGGAATTTTCAACTTCGAGGGCGGGTGCTACGCCAAGGTCATCCGTCTCAGCCCGGAGGGCGAACCCCAAATTTACAGCGCCACACAGATGTTCGGGACGATCCTCGAGAATGTGGTGCTCGATCCGGTGGACCGTCGGGTCGATTTCGACTCGGACGCCATTACCGAGAACACCCGGGCCAGCTACCCCATCGACTTCATCCCGCACCATGTCCCAGGCGGTCTCGGCGGACACCCGCGGAATATCGTGTTCTTGACCGCCGATGCCTTTGGTGTCCTGCCACCCATCGCCCGGCTGACCGCCGACCAAGCGATGTACCACTTTCTGTCCGGCTACACCGCGAAGGTCGCCGGGACCGAACGGGGAGTGACCGAGCCGACGGCCACGTTTTCCGCGTGCTTCGGTGCGCCCTTCCTCCCGCGTCATCCCAGTGCCTATGCGACTATGCTGGGCGAGAAGATCGCCCGGCACGGGGCGACGGTCTGGCTGGTCAACACCGGATGGACCGGCGGGCCCCATGGGACGGGGTCACGCATGCAACTGGCGCACACCCGGGCGATGGTCCGCGCGGCGTTGTCCGGTGACCTCGACCAGGCACCCTGCCACCGCGATTCCGTGTTCGGCCTCGACATCCCCACCGCCGTGCCCCAGGTGCCGGCGGCGGTGTTGGTGCCTCGCACGACCTGGCCGGACCCGAGCCACTATGATGCGCAGGCGAAGCGGCTCAGCCAGATGTTCGCCGAGAATTTCGCTCGCTACAACGACCACGTCTCGGCGGCCGTGCGCCAGGCGGGTCCCGCCACATAGCCCCGACCGTGCGGCCGCGGAGGCCGGCATCCCTCGTGACCGAATCCCTTTCCCCGGCCCCCCAGGCCTTCGAGGTCATTCGAGACCAGCTCTGGGACAACATCCGCCTGGATCCGGACGCCCTGGCGGTGTTGGACACACCCGCCGTCCAGCGACTGCGCTACATCCGGCAACTGGGGCACGCCTTTCTTGTCTATCCCGGAGCCACCCATTCGCGCTTCGAGCATGCCCTCGGCACCTATCACCTGACCAAACAAGCGCTGTCGTTGCTCGCCGAGCGTGGCGAACTGGACTCCGTGTCGGCGGACGACATCCTGGCGGCGCGGATCGCGGCACTGTTGCACGATGTGGGACACTACCCGTTTTCCCACGCGCTCGAAGAGGCCGGGTTTCCGCGCCACGAAAGGCTTGGTGTGGGCCGGATGGCCCGTGGGGCATTGGGCGATTGTCTCGTGGCCATCGGGGGTCAGGCGCTGGTGAGTCGTGTAGGCGCGCTCATTGAGGGGACGAGTTCCAGCCCGCTGGCAGGCCTCATTGCCGGATCACTCGACCTCGACAAGATCGAGTACCTGAATCGGGACGCCCGAATGTGCGGCGTGCCATACGGCACGGTGGACGTCGATCGCCTGCTCACGTCACTCACCCTCTGCGAAACAGGCCCGGGAACATGGACCGTCGGTGTCCACGAGAAGGGCGTGAGCGCGCTGGAGTCTCTGCTATTCGCCAAGTACCAGATGTATCGAAACGTGTATTGGCACCATGCGGTCCGATCGGCCACGTGCATGTTCAAGCGCGCCGTCCGCGCCACCGTCGCAACCGGTGCGCTGGACCGGGCCGGTATCGCGCAGGCGACCGACGGCGGGCTCGTCGAGGCGCTCCTCGCGAACGACCCAACAGGTCTGGCGCGGGCGGTGCACGCCCGCCGCCTCCACAAACGGATGGTGGACATGCCGGCCAGCGACGTCCCGGCCGACACGCAACCATGGCTCTGGACCAACCCGGATCTCGTCGCGGAGGTGGAAGACGCCCTGTCCGGAGTGCTCGGACTCGAGTCCGGACACCTCCTGCTCGACTTCCCCGCCCGATCGTCCATGCTGGAGGTCGACCTGCCGCTCAGGACTAGGGAAGGCGCCGTTGAACGCCTGACGGGCGCCGGGCGCGCCGGACAATTCGGGCTGACCCGCATCGCCGACACGCTCTACCAAAGCGCGCGGCGGCTCCGAGTGTTCGTCCCGGACGGGACATCGGTATCGCTCGACGCGCTGCTGGATGTGGTGGTCGTACCGGAGGGAGAAGTCCGTCACCGACTCGATGCCGGCGAATCGCTGTTTGCTTCTTAGGCGCTCTGGGACGCCCCTTCTCGTTGCGTCGGGTGCTCACCCGACGGGGCGTCGACGGAGTCGATGCGAATTACGATCGCCGTGATGTTATCCAGCCCACCGCGCCGGTTGGCTTCGGCGATCATGGCATCGACCCAGCTCTGCGGCGTGCCATCGGCGTGGAGAATCGCGACCAGATCTGGATCCTCGAGCATCCCCGTCAACCCATCGGAGGCGAGGAGGAGCAAGTCGCCCGTGCGCACGTCGCCGAAATAGACGTCGGGAATGACGTCACTCCCGGCGCCGACACAACGCGTGATCACATTGCTGTAGGGGTGCACCCGTGCCTGATCGGGGGTGAGGAGTCCAGCGTCGACTTGTTCCTGAACGTAGGAGTGGTCTTTGGTCAGCTGTAGCATGCGCTTGTCGCGAAGCAGATAGGCCCGGCTGTCACCCACATGCCCGATGACATAGCGACCCGACATCAACGCGAGCAGGGTTGCGGTGGTGCCCATGCCGCGCTTGTCTTGCTCGGCTAAGGTGCGCTCGAAGATGGCGGCGTTGGCCGCAACCATGGCCCGCTGCACCCGCTGACTGATCTCGGCGTCGGGGACCCCACGCAGGATGCCAACCTCGCGTGCCACAATGCTCACCGCCATCTCGCTGGCCACTTCGCCGGCGGCATGACCACCCATGCCGTCCGCCACAATGAAGATGCCGCGGTCGGCCAGCATCAGGAAGCTGTCCTCGTTGTCCGATCGGACGATGCCAACATCCGAGTGGGCGGCGCAGGAGAAACGCACGAGCCGGACTACCCCCTAACCAGGCCGCTGATGATGTCCACGACCGGGTCCAGGAGTCCGAGGAAGTAGAGGACCACCGCCAGAACGGCCAGGACGAGGAGGCCCACCAACCCCAGGGGAGGGCCGCCCCGCGCCGAAGTGCCGCCCGACACAAACATCGGCCGTTGCCCCGACGTGGTCGGCGCGTCGGCGAGTTCCGGCTCCTCGGTCTGCTCCGCCACGGTGGCGGGTTCCTCGATGGCGAGTGCCGGCTCGGGGTCTTCCTCCTCCGCTGGCGGCGGCACCTCGGCTGCAACAGGCGGCGGAGCCCCCTCGACCGCGGGGGCAAAGAGCTCCTGCATCTCGGAGAGCGGAACCACCAGGGGCTCGTCGTCAGCAGCGGGCTCGGCGGCGGGTTCGTACACCTGGCTCCCGGCCTCGAGCCCGATGACCTCCGGGACCGCTACATCGGGCTCCGGGAGCTCCATGGCCCCCATGACCCGTGTCCCTTGGTCGCCGAAAGGAACGTCGACCTCCGCGGGGTCGAAGAGGAAGGAGACCTCGCCGAGCCGGATCGTAGATCCCGGTGCCAGGGCGACTTCATCGGTGACCTCGATGTCGTCGGCGAAGGTCCCGTTGGTCGAATCGAGATCCGCCACCACCCAGATGGTGTCCCGGAGTTGGAGCTTGGCGTGGGAAGAGCTCACACTCGAATCGTCGATGACGATGTCGTTGTGCTGAGCCCGGCCCAGATTGACCACAGGGGCGCGAATGGTCAACCGGCTGCCCTGCTGCTCTCCAGTCCGAACGAGGAGCGACCCGTACACGGCAATGGCGTCGTGGGTGCCTAGGTCCACTGGCGAGGCCGCGTCGATGGCGTCCCCATCACCCTCACCGCCATCGTATTCCTCGTCCTCGTCAGAGGTGTCGGGACCATCGGCGGCCGGCGATAGCGACGGGGGCCCAAAGGCCGCGACGGGAATGCCATGCATGGTGTCGAAGAGTTTCTGCTCGGCACCGGGAGGTTGGGCGGCTACTGCGTCGGGCGCAGCCGCATCGGCGGCCTCGGCATAGAAGCGAAACTCCTCGGTGCCGATGCGAATGACATCGGATCGCACCAATGGACGCCGTGGCCCGACCCGGACACCGTTCACAAATGTTCCATTGGTACTATGGTCTCGGAGGATGTATCGGCCTTCTTCATGGATGATTTCCGCATGCGTGCGGGAGACGTCCGGCCCGCTGACCACCACGTCCGCCCCGGCCTCGCGACCAAAGACGAGTCTGGCCTCGACGTCGTACTCCCGGCCGTCGGTGAGGCAGACCAGCCGGCCACCGGTGGCCTGGGCGTGCCCCTCGCCCGCGGCCATATGGGTGGGCTCCGGGAAATCGGCCGGGCTCATGAACTGGGTGTGGCCGACGCGGCCCGAGTCGACGACCAGCATCTCGAGGTCACCGATCCTGACCTTGTCCCCGTGGAGCAGGGGACTGGGATTCTCGCCGAGGCGGACATTATTGACCTGAATCTCGGCCTCGGGTACGGCTTTTCGGATGGCAACGGAGCCGTCCGGCATGCCGTCGAGGACGGCGTGTTCGGGAAGGATTCCCTCGCCGCTCAGATGCAGGCCGCTCGAGGGTGCCGATCCGACCGACATTTCACCGGGCGGGATGCGGTGGCGGGTGCCGTGGAGTTCGAGTTCCATCATTGCCGTTCGCTCGGGTGCTGTGGTGGAGTCGCTCTAACGTACGCGGGCCTTCGTAACCATGCAAGCAACTGAGGGTTACGCGCTTTCGGCAAGGTCCTGGCCCCGCAGTTGGAGTTCGTACAGCCGTTCATAGGCCCCGTGTTGACTGAGGAGTTGGTGATGGGTGCCACGCTCGATGATGGCTCCATGGTGCAGAACCAGAATCTGATCTGCGTGGAGAATGGTGCTGAGCCGGTGCGCCACCACCAGGCTGGTTCGCCCGGTCATCAACTCGGCGATGGCCTGCTGGATTTGCGATTCTGTTTCGGTATCGACTGAGCTCGTGGCCTCGTCCAGGACCAAGATGCGGGGGTTGAGGGCGAGCGCCCGAGCGAAGCTGAGAAGTTGTCGCTCACCGACACTGAGGCTTCGGCCGCGCTCGCCGAGCCGATGCCGGTAGCCCGATGGCAGGCGCCGGATGAACCGATCGGCGCCGACCCGCTTGGCGGCTTCCTGGGCAGCGGTCTCAGCCATTGGCGCGTCCAGCGTCAGGTTGTGGAGGATGTCGCCGGCGAAGAGAAAGAGATCCTGTTGCACCAGCCCGATCTGTTGGCGCAGCGCGGCCGTGCTGAGGTCACGAATATTCACGCCATCGAGGGTGATCCGGCCCTGGTCGGGATCGTAAAACCGTAAGAGCAGGTTGATGATGGTGGACTTCCCCGCTCCCGTGTGGCCGACCAATGCCACCGTTTCACCTGGTGATGCGGTGAAGCTGACGTCCTTGAGCACCCACGGTCCGGTTGCGGCGTAGCGGAACCAGACGTGGTCGAACACCACCTCGCCGCGTACCGGCCGGGGGAGCGAGCGGGGGGTCGCCGGTTCTGGAACCGACACGGGCTCATCGAGAAGGCGGAACACGCGTTCGGACGAGGCCATGGCGCTTTGAATGATGTTGTACTTCTCAGACAGGTCTTGGAGGGGCTGGAAGAACCGGCGGGTGAGCTGAATGAACGCCGCCAACGTTCCCACCGTCAAGGTGGCATCGAGCGCTCGGAGGCCCCCGTAGAACAGCAAGAGAGCAAGTGCCACCGCGGTCAGAATCTCGATCACGGGAAAGAACACGGCATAGAGCCGAATGGCTTGGAGGTGTGCGTTCAAATGCTCGCGGTTGATCGCATCGAAGCGCCGGGCCTCGGATTCCTCCTGCCCGAACAGCTGGACGACCCGCATCCCCGACAAGTGCTCTTGAAGGAACGCGTTGATTCTGGCCAGTCGGCGGCGAATTTCGCGAAACACATCACGCACCCGTCGTCGAAACAGCGTCGCCGTCATCCAGACGACGGGGATGACGGCGAACGCGACCAACGCAAGCCGCCAGTCCATCACCACCATCAAGATCATGATAGCCAAGAGAGTCGTGACGTCTCCGAACACGGCCACCACGCCGGAGGAGAAGAGTTCGTTCAGGGATTCGACATCGGAGGTGACGCGCGTCATGAGCCGGCCCACGGGCCGGCGATCGAAGTACGGTATGCTGAGTCGTTGGAGGCGAGCGAACAAATCGTGCCGCAGATCACGCATCACCCGTTGGCCAATGGCGGTGGTGACGAGAATCTGGCCATAGGCTTGGACGAAGTTGAGGATGAGGGCCACCAGGTATACCGCCGCCAGGGTGCCGAGCAAGGCGTAATCGCGATGCGGGATCGCGACGTCGATGGCTTGTTGGGTCAGGTAGGGTCCCACCAGCGGGAAGATCCCGCCCACCAGCAACAGGGCGACCCCCACGGCGAGCAGGCCGCGGTAGGGCTTGAGGTAAGCCAACAGCCGGCCGAGCAGGGCCCAATCGTAGCTTCGCCCGGCGGCGTCGTCGGTGGTGGGGTCGCCGGGTGCTCGAGGGGTGCCCCGCCTCGCCGCGGCTGGAGCTTTCCGGTGGGGGGAGAGCGGCGTTGTCACGCCACGCCCGCCTCGGACTTGAGTTCCTGGCCGGTCTCCCCAATGCTCCGTAGGCCTTGTCTGACCCATCGCCAGAATATCACAAACCCGAAGGCGAGCGTGAAGTAACTCAGGATCGTCCGCCAGATGAGCGTGTACAACGGCGTGAGCGCCGGGGCCACGTAGACCGACATGACCAGGGCGGAGGTCAATTCGGCGATGCCGGAGGCGCCGGGCGTTGGGGCGAAGTAGAGCAAAAAGGTGATCAGCGTTTGCACGAGGAGCACATCCACGAAGTGGGCTTCGATACCCACCGCGCGGAGGGCGATGTACCCGGCCAGGAGTTTATTGGCATGCGACGGGCCGGAAATGATCGTCGCCCACAAGAGTGCCAGCCATCCCTTCGGCGAATTGAATGTTTCCACACTCTCATGTGCTTGGTCGATCCCAACCCGAAGATGCTCGAGCTTGTCAGCGACCCGCTGGCTCCTGCGGCCGATGAACTCGGCCAGCCGATGGATCAGGTCGCGGAAGATTCTCGGGAACACGATGATGATCACCATCAGCACCCCGAGCCCGGCGAAAATGCCGAGGCTCCCGAGAAACAGGTCATAGAGAGAGAGACCTAACACATTCCCCTTTTCACCGAGGGACTTCCCCGCTCCAAAGATCACGGCCAACGGGCCGGCGATGGCGAAGAACGCAACAGTGGAAATGAACGTCATGAGGGTCGACGTCATGGCGACGGGAACGGGAACACTGTGCCGGCGCATGGTGTAGATCATGAGCGGAGCGGCGCCGGACTGCATGGGGGTCAAGTAGGCGGCCCAGGCGCTCATGCCACCGGCGAGGATCATGCCCTTCATCGAGGGTCGGGGGTGCAGGACGCGTGCGACGACCCAGAGGCGGAGCCCGCCACCCAGCCAGTCCATCGAGGCAAGTCCCAGTCCCACAACGATCCATCTCCAGCGCACCTTGGTGAGGCCGTCGAGGAAGGCCGGGAGATTGTTGCCGTAGATGAGAACAGCGATGTAGCCCATGAGCGAGATCAGAACGAAGATCTCGAATCCGCGAACCAGGAGCTTGGGCGAGAGCGCTCGAGCCATGAGGGGGGGAAACGTATCGGTCCAGCGAGATCGGCGGTAGTGTCACGGGGTCCGGTGGCATCCGCTGTCGCCGTCATGCGCAGCCCGCCGCCGGATCCGGCCCCTGCTGCCGGCCGGCGTGCTCCTCCGTCCCTCCGTCCCTCTGCCCCTCCTCCCCCGGCCGGGCTATTGTTCAGCATGAGCGGGGCAGGCATTCTCATCGTCAACGCCAGACAGCACAACCTCAAGGGGATTTCGGTCGAGCTGCCGCATCGGCAGCTCATCGTCATCACTGGACCATCCGGATCGGGGAAGAGCAGTCTCGCGTTCGATACCCTCTATGCGGAGGGCCAGCGCCGCTACATCGAGTCCCTGTCCACGTATGCCAAGCAGTTTCTCGACCGGATGCCCAAGCCGGCGGTGGATCGGCTGGAAGGTCTGGCCCCGGCGGTGGCCATCGAGCAGCACAACCCCACGGTGTCGAGTCGGTCCACGGTCGGCACGGCCACCGAAGTATACGACTACCTGAGACTGCTCTGGGCACGGATTGGCAAGACCTATTGCCAGCAGTGCGCCGCTCCGGTGACCAAGGACACACCCCAATCGGCCGCGGCGATCATTCACAGCCGGGTTACAGGGAAGTATCGCGTCACGTTCCCGCTTCCCCACACCGTCCGCCCCAGCCATGTGGCGGTGGTCGAGAACCTCGTCGCGCTTGGCTTTGTGCGCGTGATCGCGGATGGCACGGACATCCATCTCGAAGACGACCTCGCTGGGCTCGATCTCACTGCGGCGCGAGAGGTCCTGGTTGTGGTGGATCGCCTCACCCCCTCCACCCCATCCAACCGAGTATCGGAAGCGGTGGCCACCGCGTTCCAAGAAGGCGAAGGGGTCGCCGTCGTGTTGGACGAGGGCGAGCGGCTGCGATTCACCGAGGCACCGGCGTGCAGCCAGTGCGATGCGCCGTCGGTCCAGGCGACGCCCGCCTTGTTTTCCTTTAATAGCCCACGGGGTGCCTGCCCGGCCTGCAATGGGTTCGGCGCGGTCTTGGAGTACGACGAGCGGCTCATTATCCCGGATCCGGAGAAGTCCCTCCAAGAAGGGGCCATCGATCCGTGGACGAAGCCGCGCTACGGTAAGCGTCGTCGGCTGCTGGTCTCGACGGCGCGGCGACTCGGCATCGATCCCGCGTGTCCCTGGTCGACGCTCAAGGCGACCGCCCGGCGGAAGCTGCTCTACGAGAAGACCGGCCGCTATGTGGGGATCTTTCCTTTTCTCAAGGACTTGGAACGCAAGCGATATAAGCAGTACATCCGGGTGTTTCTCCGGCAATACCAAATGGCTCACGAATGTCCAAGTTGTCTGGGCGCTCGACTGAATGCCGATGCACTCGCGGTCCGCGTTGACAGCAGAACCATTGCCGAGGCAGCGGGGTATTCGATCGATGACCTTGCCGAATGGTTGACCGATGTGGACTTGTCGCACCACGAGCGGGAGGTGGCCGCGCTCATTCTCCGACAGCTCGAGGAACGGGTTCGCTTTCTCCGGGATGTTGGGCTTGGATATCTCACCCTCGGCCGGCAAGCCCGAACGCTCTCCGGCGGCGAGGCGCAACGGATTGCCCTGGCCAACGCGCTGGGGTCTCGGCTGGTCGACGCCTTGTATGTGCTCGATGAGCCCTCGATCGGACTCCACGCTCGTGACATCGACCGCCTGATGCGGCTCCTACGTCAATTGCGCGACCACGGCAATACGGTGGTGGTGGTGGAGCATGACGAATCGGCCATCCTCCAGGCCGACTACATGCTGGAGCTCGGGCCGGCCTCGGGCGAGCGCGGGGGCGAGGTGGTGTACAGCGGCCAGCCGCGCGGCGCGACCGAGTCCCTCACCGGGCAGTATCTCACGCGGCGCAAGCGAATCGGCGTGCCGAGCGCCCGCCGGGTGGCCGGCCCCGCCTGGCTCGAAGTTCGAGGAGCGAAGCTGCACAACATCGAGGGGATCGATATTGCCGTCCCGCTCGGGACGCTCACCGCCGTGACCGGCGTTTCCGGCTCCGGCAAGAGCACGCTCCTGCATGATATCGTGTACCGGCACTTGGAGGCCAAGCTCAAGGGAGGCCATTCCGCGAAATCACATCTCGGGGAGCAGGTCGGCGAAGTCACGGCGCTCAAGGGCTACCAGGCTCTCCATGGCGTCCTTCTGATCGACCAATCCCCCATTGGGCGGTCACCGCGCTCCAATCCCATCACCTACATCAGGGCATTTGACGAAATTCGCGAGTTGTTCGCCGCCCAACCGCTCGCGAGGGAACGCGGGTATACCGCCTCGACGTTTTCGTTCAATCTGCCGCAAGGCCGCTGTCCGGAGTGTGACGGGGCGGGACACCTGCGGGTCGAAATGGTGTTCCTCGCCGACGTGTTCGTGCCCTGTGAAACTTGCAGCGGGTCGCGCTATGCGAAGGAGGTTCTCGATGTGACCGTGCACGGGGTCACCATTCACGACGTGTTGCAGTGGACGGTCGATGAGGCGATCCCGAGGTTCCGCCACCAGGCCAAGCTGGGCGCCGCGCTCTGGCAACTCCAGCAGGTCGGGTTGGGATACCTGCGTCTGGGCCAACCCGCGACGACGCTCTCCGGTGGCGAAGCGCAGCGCCTCAAGATCGCCCGGGAGTTGCTGCGCGTGGGAAAGAAGCATGGACGGCGGCTCTACATTCTCGACGAACCCACCACCGGCCTGCATCTCGACGATGTCCGCGTGCTGATTCGCGTGCTCGACCGCCTGGTCGATGCCGGGCACACCGTGCTGGTCATCGAGCACCACCTCGACGTCCTGAAGCGCGCCGACTGGATCATCGATCTCGGCCCCGAGGCCGGCCCCGCCGGCGGGCGGGTGGTGGCGCAGGGCACCCCGGAAGAGGTGGCCGCGGTCGAGGGATCCCACACGGGCGTCTATCTCGCGCGGGCCCTCGCACAGGCGGGGGAAGACGGGGCCGCCCCCGCCACCCGGCCCAGCGTGAAGGGCCGCCGCGAGCTATCCGGCGTCTGAGGCCGGTCGCGGCCCATCACCAGCCGAACAGCAAAGAGGCGTCCGCAGGGGACGCCTCGTCTGCATCAGGTGACGACCGGCTCAGTTCTTCATCGTCCAGGTGCCATCCCACCGGTTGATCACCTTTTGATCGGTCCAGGTGAGGCCGGTGCCGAAGGTGCCTCCGCCCTTAATCCCTTCGAACTTGCCGGATCCGTTCATCAATCCCCAGGTGCCGCCGGTAAGGTCATCGCCTTTCCACCACAGCGTGTAGACATCGCCGTCGCTGTCGATACCGTTACAGGTCCCCGCCATCACCCCGGTGCCTCCGCCAGCGGCCATGGCAACCGTGCCAGAACAATCGAAGTTGACCCGATGAAAGGGGTTCTTTGGATCGTCGGCTGAGAGGAAACCCCGATCCATATAGCGGATGATGCTTCGTCCGTCGGGGAGCTCCATGGAACTGGCATCCCGGATGAAGTACGCGTATCCCCCGCCGCTCAGCTGGCGCTGGGCGGCCGCGGTAGTCACCGCGACGAAGGATGTGAACACCATCGCAGCGAGGCTGACGAGCTGCTGTCGGGTAGTCATGTGAGTCACCCTCCTTTGCATTGTGTGCCTTTTCATTCTGAAGACCAGCCTACTATACGCGGGATCACAAAAACTGCCAGCTGTGTCACTTTCTCGACCCTTTACGCCCCGAGCGTCCGCGAGACAGCCACTCCAAGCGGCAGCGCGGCCTCCCGGCGCGCGACCGGCATGAATACTTTCCGAGGAACCCTTCACGCCCGAGATGCGAGGATGTGCCCCACCACTGCCACGCCCAAGCCGACCCGCATGGACCAGGCGTCGGTCCTCTTCTCCACACCGATCGGTGCGTGCAGTCTCCGCTGGTACCGGGACCGCATCACGGACGTCTCCGTGCATGGCGACGACAGCCGAGCCCCGACCGTGAAGGGCACCAACCCTCCGCTATGGGTCCAGGAAGTCATCGACCAGATCCGGCGGCACCTGGCGGGCGACCCGCAACGATTCTCCGGCTGTCGGCTCGCCTTCGATGGGATATCCCCCTTTTGCCGCAACGTGTACCGGGCTGCCCGCTCCGTACCTCCGGGGCGCACCATAAGCTACGGGGAGCTCGCCGCGCGCGCAGGCAGGCCGGGTGCGGCCCGCGCGGTGGGCCAGGCCATGCGGACCAACCCCTTCCACATCATCGTGCCCTGCCACCGGGTGCTGCCGGTGAGCGGTCGGCTCGGCGCGTATTCGGCCGGCACCGGGCCAGCGACCAAGGCACGCCTGCTGGCACTGGAAGGGGCGTGGCCCAATGGCCAAGCGTTCCCGACCAACGGGAAAGAGTCGGGCCTCGCGTTCGATGCGGGCACGGCCCGCGCCCAGTTACTGTGGCTCGATCCCGCCTTTCGACGGGTCATCGCGGAGGCCGGTCCCATTCCCGTGCCGCCGAGCAAGCACACCACCCCGTTTGTCGGCTTGTTCGAGGCGATCGTTTACCAACAACTGACGGACAAGGCGGCGGGCACCATTCTCCGCCGGGTCCTCGAGTTGTTTCGCCCCCGGCGTTTTCCCACCCCACACGATATCCGCGAGGTGTCTCTCGAGCGGCTCCGTGGCGCCGGCTTGTCTCGGAACAAGAGCGCGGCAGTCAAAGACCTGGCCGAACGCACCCTCGATGGCAACGTGCCGAGCCGTCGCGTGCTCGAGTGCATGTCGGATGAGGACATCATCGAGCGGCTGTCCGGCGTGCGCGGCATCGGCCGGTGGACCGTGCAGATGCTCTTGATTTTCCGCATGGGACGGCCGGACGTCCTGCCGGCCGACGACTTGGGCGTGCGCAAGGGATTTGCGAGGGTGTTCGGGACGCCCGAATTGCCCGCACCAGCAGACATTCTCGGTTACGGTGAACGGTGGAGGCCGTACCGATCAGCGGCCAGCTGGTACTTGTGGCGGGCGGTCGATCTCCTAGCCTAGGAGACGGACCGCCTCATCCACGGCGTGCTCGGTGCCGGTGAGAGCCAGGAGGTCGCCTTCCTGCAGGACCTGTCCCGCTTCGGGAAACACGATTCGGTCGTCGCCGCGACAGAGCGCCACCACGGTCGCGCCGGTCAGGCCACGGACGTTGAGTTGGGCAAGTGACTTGCCCACGGCCCGGCTTCGGGAATCGAGAGTGACGGGCGTGAGCGGCCCGAGCCCAGGGGTGAACTGGCGGACTTGGTCCAGAGCCTCGGGCCGCTCGCCGGTCGCTTGACGGGCGAGGGCCTGAACCACCAAGCCGCCGGTCGCGCGCACGTGCCCGTCGAGGTTCCGCGCCGAGCGCCAGAAGGCGGCGCCGAAGAGGAGCAGCGCGCCGAGTAGCACCGCCGGACCGCCGTACAGCGGCAAGAAGGGCAGCGTGAGGGCGACCACGGGAACCCCGACGAGCAGGACGATGAAGATCTCCAAGGTGACGAGCAGCGTGCGTCTCGGGGCTAGGCCGAGGTCGACCTTGCCCTGCTCCACCTTGGGGAAGGCGCTGGTCGCCAAGGTGTGGGCGAGCGATCGGGACGAGCGGACCAGGCCGATGAGAAACGGGAATGCGAGTCCCAAGGCAACGACGAGGACGAGCAGCCGCGCCACGCGCACGCCGGCCGCCAGCGAACGTTCCAAGATCGGCAGCACGTGAGGGAGCGCGATGGACGTGGTGGCGATGATGCCAGTGATGATCACCGCATCGACCAAGATATAGCCGGCCAGTCGCCGCATCCTGGCCCTCGGGGTGGTGGCTCGCGGGGCGCTCCGGAGCTGTTCGACCCATGTCGCATAGAGGGTGGCAAATACCTGAACGGGTTTCGGGAGCTTGCGATCGATGTAGGCGCCGGCGCGGTCGGCCCGACGCACCATGAACGGCGTGGTGAACGCGGTGAGCACCGAGACGGCCACGGCCACCGGGTAGATGAACGAGCTGGTGGCACCGGTCACGGCACCGACCCCGGCGATGATGAACGAGAACTCGCCGATCTGGGTGAGTGTCATGGCCGTCCGGACTGCTGTCCGGTTGTCGTACCCGGCCAGGAAGGCGCCCACGGTCACGCCGAGAATCTTTCCCGTGAAGACCACGGCCACCAACAGCGCAACGCCCAACCAGTGCTCCCAAATGAGCCGTGGGTCGATCAGCATGCCGACCGCGACAAAGAAGATGGCGGCAAACATGTCACGGACGGGTCGTATCTGCTCCGCGACCTGGCGAGACGCCCCCGACTCGGCGACCAGCGATCCGGCCAGGAACGCGCCGAGCGCCACCGAAAACCCCGCCGCATTGGCCAGCAAGGCGATGGCGAAGCACAATCCGACACTGGCCACCAGCGTCGTCTCGTCCTTTCGGAGCCGGACCAGCGCCCGCATGGCCCGAGGAACAATCAGGATGCCGACCACCAGGAGGGCGACCAGGAAGGCCACCAAGCTGCCGAGGGTCGTGACCAGGGTGGTGGACGAGAGGCCGGCACCGGTGGCGATGGCCGTGAGCACGGCGATCAAGAGGATCGCCGCCAGGTCCTCGACGATCAGGATCCCGAGCACCAGATCCGAGTGCGCACGGGTCACATGCTGTTCAGCGAACACCTTGGCGATGATCATCGTGCTCGATACGGCGACGATGGCCCCGGCGAAGATGCTGTCCACGGTGCCCCACCCCATGAGCCGCCCCGCCAGGAAGCCGAGCGAGATCATGAGACCCACCTCGATGACCCCGATCAGGCCGGCCGTGGGGGCCAGCCGCGTCAGCTTGTGCAGGTTGAAGTCGAGACCCAGGGAGAACATGAGGAGGATGACGCCCAGTTCGGCCAGGGTGCGGATGCTCTCGGGATCGCTGACGAGGGTGACTGCGGAATAGGGGCCGATCACCATCCCGGCCAAGAGGTAGCCCAGCACCACCGAGAGGCGAAGCCGGTGGAACCCCACCGTGATGAGCGCGGCCACGCCAAGCACGGCGGTCAGATCGGCGAGAAACGCCGGAAGATGATCCATGGACCGGAAGATACCGCGGGCCGAGCCAGGCGGTCAGGTGGCGGTGAGAGTCGTGGGACCTGAGTCTCTCGTCTGTAGTCTCCCGTCTTCGGTCCCGAAGGCTCGATCGGGGCGGCAGTTCATTTTGAAGGACTCACCACCGATGCCTGAAGACTGATAGCGGTGCGGTGGGGCGGTTCGCACGCTACTATTCGACATGCCGTTCTCGGGATTCCACCCAGCCGTCGCCCAGTGGTTCAGCCATGCCGTGGGCGAGCCCACCAGCGCCCAGATCGAGGGCTGGGAGGCCATCCGCTCGGGCCGCCATACCTTGATCGCCGCGCCGACCGGCTCGGGCAAGACCTTTGCCGCGTTCCTGAATGCACTCGACGACTTGCTCCGAGAGGGGCTCGATTGTCCATTGCCAGACGAAGTCCGGGTGGTCTACGTCTCGCCCTTGAAGGCCTTGAGCGCGGACATCCACAAGAACCTGGTTGAACCGCGACAGGGCATCGCGGAGACGGCCAGCGCTCTCGGGCTCGAGCCGGTGGAGGTCACCGCCGCGGTCCGAAGCGGCGACACGACCTCCTCCCAGCGCGCGGCGATGCTCAAGAGACCGCCGCACATTCTGGTGACCACACCGGAGTCACTCTACCTCTTGCTCACGGCCGAGAAGAGCCGGGAGATGCTGCGCACGGTGCGCACCGTGATCGTGGACGAGATCCACGCCATGGTGCAGTCGCGGCGGGGCTCTCATCTCGCCCTGAGTCTGGAACGCCTGGCCCACGTCGTTCCCGGGCCTCTCCAGCGCATCGGCCTCTCGGCGACCCAGCATCCCATCGAGCGGGTGGCCCGGTTTCTCGTCGGCGCCGGGACCACCCCGTCCAGGCACGCGGACTGCGCCATCATCGATCGGGGACACCAACGGGACCTCGACCTGGCGCTGGAGATCCCGGGGTCCACGCTCGAGGCGGTGATGTCGCATGAGGTGTGGGATGAAGTGTTCGACCGGCTGGCCGAGCTCATCGAAGAACACCGGGTCACGTTGGTGTTCGTCAACACCCGCCGGCTGGCTGAACGCGTCGCCCGCGACTTGGAGACGCGGCTGGGCGAGGACCAGGTGACGGCCCATCACGGGAGCCTGGCCAAGGAGGCGCGGCTCGACGCCGAAGCGCGCTTGAAGGAAGGCCGGCTCAAGGCACTCGTGGCGACGGCCTCGCTCGAGCTGGGCATCGACATCGGGCATGTGGACCTGGTCTGCCAGCTGGGCTCACCGCGCTGGATCTCGACCCTCCTGCAACGGGTGGGCCGCTCGGGCCATACCATCGGCGGCACCCCCAAGGGGCGGTTGTTTCCGCTCTCGCGCGACGACCTGGTCGAATGCACTGCGCTCATCCGTTCGGTGCGCTCGGGCTCGATCGACCGGATCGTCATGATCGACGAGCCCCTCGATGTCATGGCCCAGCAGATCGTGGCGGAAGTCGCGTGCGAAGAGTGGGACGAAGCCGCGCTCTACGACCTGATTCGGCGGGCCTACCCATATCGTACCCTCGAGCGCGAGCGGTTCGACCAGGTCGTCCGGATGCTCACGGACGGCTACACCACCAAGCGGGGCCGGCGCGGGGCATTGGTGCACTACGATGGCGTCAATGGTGTGATCAAGCGGCGCCGCGGAAGCCGGATGCTGGCGATCATCGCCGGCGGTGCCATCCCCGACAACGCCGATTACCGGGTGGTCCTGGAGCCCGAAGACATCTTCATCGGCACGCTGAATGAAGATTTCGCCATCGAGAGCACGGCGGGCGACATCTTCCAGCTTGGCAACACCTCCTGGCGCATTCTGCAGGTCGGCGCGGGAATCGTGCGCGTGGCCGATGCCAGGGGTGAGCCACCCACCCTCCCCTTCTGGCTCGGCGAAGCTCCGGGGCGGAGTACCGAGCTGTCGCAGGCGGTTTCTGAGCTCCGGGCCGAGCTCGACTCCAGATTGGACGAGCCGGAACAGGCGACGCGGTGGCTCATCGAGACATCCGGCATCTCCCCGAGCGCGGCGAGCCAACTGGTCTCCTATGTGGCCGAAGCCAGACGGTTGTTGGGTGTCGTGCCGACGCAAGAGAAACTGGTGCTGGAGCGCTTCTTCGATGAATCGGGCGGGATGCAGCTGGTGCTCCACTCGCCGTTCGGCAACCGGGTCAACCGCGCCTGGGGCCTGGCCCTCAGGAAGAAGTTCTGCCGGTCATTCAACTTCGAATTGCAGGCGGCCGCAACCGACGAGGCGTTGCTGTTGTCGCTCGGACCGCAGCACTCCTTTCCACTGGATGATGTGTTCCGGTATCTGCATCCGAACACCCTCCGCGAGACCCTGGTGCAAGCCCTCCTGGACGCGCCGATGTTCCAGACGCGGTGGCGGTGGAACGCGACCATTTCGCTGGCGGTCCCGCGGAGCCGGGGAGGACGCCGAACCCCAGCCCCGCTCCAGCGCATGGAGGCCGACGATCTCATGGCCGCGGCCTTCCCCGACGCGGCCGCGTGTCTCGAAAACGTCGCCGGAGATCGTGAGATTCCCGACCACCCCCTGGTGTATCAAACGATTCACGACTGCTTGACCGAAGCGATGGATCTTCCCGCTCTGGACACGATTCTGGGCCGGATTCTGGCCGGACAGATCGCATGCGTGGCTTGTGACACTCCTGAGCCCTCGGTCTTGTGCCATGAGATCCTGAACGCCCGGCCCTACGCGTTCCTGGACGATGCGCCGCTCGAGGAGCGCCGCACCCAGGCGGTTTACACCCGGCGGGCCTCCGAGCCGTCGAGCGCCCAGGACCTGGGCGCGCTCGACGCGGACGCCATCGCGCGGGTTAAGGACGAAGCCTGGCCCGAGCCACGAGACGCCGACGAGGTGCACGACGCCCTCATGCAATGTGGGTACCTGACCGATGAGGAAGTCACGCGTGGACGGACGGTGAAAGGGGAGAGCAGCGACGGCGAGACATCATCGTGGACACCGCTCCTCCAGGCGTTGGCTGCCGCCGGTCGGGCGACAGCGGTTTCAGCCCCGGGACCGGAGACCCGCGGCGTGCTGTGGGTGGCGGCCGAGCGGCTACCGGAAGTCCAGGCGATCCATGCCGTCGATCCAATGCCGCCGGTCTCGCCCCCGGCACGCTACGCCAAGCCATGGACACGTCTGGAGGCCCTCAAAGAACTGCTCCGTGGCCGGCTCGAGGTCCTCGGTCCCACCACCGTCGGGTCGCTGGCCCAGTCACTCTCGATTGCTGACAAGGAGATCGAGGCCGGGCTCATCGCGCTCGAAACCGAGGGCGTCGTCCTCCGCGGGCGCTTCACGCCGGGCGGTGACATCCGAGAGTGGTGCGACCGCCGCCTCCTGGCCCGGATCCATCGCTATACCCTCAACCGCTTGCGCGCCGAGATCCAGCCGGTCAGCCCGGCCGAGTTCATGCGGTACCTCTTCGCGTGGCAAAGGCTCGACCCCGACCACCGCGTCGCCGGGCACGAAGGCCTGGCGGCGATCATTGCCCAATTGGACGGCTACGAATGTGCGGCCGGAGCGTGGGAACGCGACGTGTTGCCGGCGCGGATGGAAGCATACGACCCCGACATGCTGGATACGCTTTCCTTCACCGGCCGGGTGATGTGGAGCAGATTGTCGCGCCCAGCTCGGAACGGCGAGGGAGGGCCGGCGGGCCCGATCAGGAGCACCCCGATCGCGCTCTACTTGAGGGAGCATGCACCGGCGTGGCTGGCGCTCGGGCCAGGATCAGGCCAGGGGAGGGGGACCTGGGAGGGCGGACTGGGGACGCACGCGGCCCGGGTTCTGGAGACACTCGAGAAACTGGGAGCGGTCTTCTTCGCGGAGCTGGTCACGGCATCGGGCCTCCTAGCGACCCAGGCGGAGCAGGCCCTCTCGGAGTTGGTGGCGCTCGGTTTGGTCACCTCCGACAGCTATGCAGGGCTCCGTGCCCTGTTGACCCCATCCGACCGGCGGAAGCCGCTCCATACGGTTCGGCACCGGCGGCGGCGAACGACGGCCCCGGCGGGAATCGAATCGGCGGGCCGCTGGTCGCGTGTACTCCGCTCGGAGTCGACCGCCGTTGATGATGACGCCATCGCGCAACAGGCCTGGGTGCTTCTGCGACGCTACGGGATCGTGTTTCGTCGGTTGTTGTCGCGGGAGACCAACCTGGCCCCCTGGCGGCGGCTCACCCTGGTGTACCGGCGGCTCGAGGCCCGGGGCGAGATCCGGGGCGGGCGGTTTGTGTCCGGGATGAGCGGTGAGCAGTTCGCTCTACCGGAAGCGGTGGGTCTCCTGCGGAAGGTTCGCCGCGAGGGCCAGAGCGGTCAGCTGATCGGTATGAGCGCCGCCGACCCGCTCAATCTGACCGGGATCATCACGCCGGGACCGCGGGTCGGCGCCATCGGATCCAATCGGGTCGCCTACTTGGACGGGGTGCCGGTTGCCAGCCGTGAGTCGGGCAAGACCGTGACGCTCGCCGAGGTCGATCAGGGCCTGTGGCGGGATGTGGAACGCGCGTTGGTGCGGGTCCGGATGCCGCCCAAGCTTCGTGTCTACCTCGGGCGGGCCGGGTAGGTAGATCAGCCAATCATATTCAGCGTTACCAGCCCTCGCGTTCGCGGAGCGACGTGATGTGGGCGACGTGGTGCTTTCCGTGCCAGGCATAGAGCGCAAGCAGGCCGTCGAGGTCCAGCATACCGATCTCGGGGTGATCCAACCGGCGGGCGAAATCGTCCGCCGTGAGCGAGTGGAGGAGGGTAACCCACCGCTCGTGTACCGCGTCCAAGAGACGCAACGAGACGTCCACGGGCGCCGACTTGGCATCGCTCAGCTCGGCCCACCGATCTTCATGATAGGTACGGATCGTGGGCGTGTCCTCGGTGAGCGTCAGTCGAAATCGCACATAGGCATTGAGGTGGCTATCGGGCAAGTGGTGAACGACCTGGCGGACGGTCCAGCCGGCCGGGCGGTATTGGGCATCGAGTTGGCGGTCGCTCAAGCCACGAACGGCGGCGCGGAGATTGGCGGGCGTCGCGGCGATCTCCTCGATCGCGGCCTCGCGGTGAGCGGCATCGAACGTCTCCGGCTTGGTGAATGGTCCGATGGGATAGCGAAGGTCCGCCATACGGCGCCTCAGGATCGGAAGGTGGAGAGGTAGCGCTCGTGGAGCACCCGCCGGTGGTGGAGCTCGTGCCCGGCGATGATAAAGGGAAAGGTGCGCGCGGTGAACGTGAGCCCGCTCGCGATCCCACGGAGACCCCAGGCCTCGGGAAGGATGCCGCGAAAGGTGAGGACATTGGCCCGGCGCAGCGCGGCGTATTCATCGAGTAAGGACGAGAGCGCGCGCTGGTCGAAGAAGCCGTGCTCCACGTATCCATCCTGCTCGAAGCTCGGCAACGGAGCCGGATCACGTCGAGCGAAGTGCACGGCCCGCAAGGCGAAGACCCGTTCGGTGTCGATCAGGTGTCCGACCACTTCCTTGACGCTCCACTTACCGGGCGCGTAGCGGTACTCGGCCTGAGCATCGGTGAGCGGCAGGAGCAGCCGGACCGTGTCCGCGACCTGGCATTCGAGGAGGTCCAGCACGTCGCCCTCGGGGACCTGGTCGATGTAAAGGCCGTAATACGGCGCGTATTCGTCGGTTTTCGGACGGGAAAGCGGGGTGGCAGTGGTCATGATCGGCTCAGACGACAGAGGAATACCGGAGAAGTCTAACCACGCGGCAGGTCTGAGCGCGTGTCCAGCGCGATGCGGACTGAAGCCGAGACGGCCCGCCGTCCTCGGCTGGCCGTCGGGACGTCTGGAGAGAGGTGGGGCTACTCGGGTCGCACGTAATAGCCGGACACCCGCCACGCGCCATCGGTGTCGCGCATGGGGGTGACAGTCTCGATCGCGGTACCACCGGTCCCGATCAACGTCTGGTATTGCATCACCACATACTCGCCGTCGGGCGCATTCGGAAGCGACGTGGCGTACTGCGCGCCCAGGAGGGTCCGCCCGCCGAAGGGCTCGAGGGGCCCTCGGGCCTGGGTCACCGCGGCCTCCCATTGGGCCTTGGTCACGGCCGCCTTGAAGAAGGACGCGGCGGCCTCGTAGCTCGCCCCGTAGTCCGCCTCATCCACCAACTTGAGCCACGCTTCCGCGGCGGTCTGGGCCGCCGCCGTCGCCGAGGCCTGGGCGCTGTCGGCCGCGTCCTGGGCCACCGCCTCCGGAGCGAAGACCAAACCCGACGCGATCAGGACTCCGATCCCGAGAAGTGCTCGAACGAAATTCATGAAGGTCCTCTCATCGTGTGGACTGCTTGAATGGAGCACGGCGCGGGCCTATGCTCTTGTTGTCTCCGCAATCTAATACGCCCGATCCGCCACCGGAGAACCATGCCCCGCCCATCTGACGATACTCACCAAAGACCGCCCCAGGTTGCCGCCATGGTGCTTGCCGCCGGCACTTCGGAGCGCATGGGTGGGCGGAACAAACTCCTCCTCCCCATCGACGGCGTGCCGCTGATCGTCCGTGTGGTGGATACCCTGCTCGCCTCGCGGGCCTGGCCTGTCGTGGTCGTGACCGGCCACGAGGCCGATCGGGTGGAGGCCGTGCTCCTCGGTAAGGATGTCCGTCCGGTGCCCAATCCAGACTTTGTAACGGGTCTCAGCAGCTCTCTCCGAGCCGGACTCGATGCGCTGGACCCATCGCCGGACGGGGTGTTGATCTGTTTGGGAGACATGCCCTGGGTCACATCGACCGAGGTGGACGCGCTCATCGACGCATTCGATCCGGTCGCCGGAAAGAGCATTTGCGTGCCGGTCCACCTGGGCACCCGAGGGAACCCCGTGCTTTGGAGTGCACGGTATTTCGAAGCCTTGCGAAGTGTCAGGGGAGACATCGGAGCCCGGCGCCTGTTGGCCGAGTATCCTGACGCCGTGCACGAGGTGGCGGTGGTAGGCGACGGGGTTCTACGGGACGTCGATACCCCCCAAGCCCTCGGACGCGACGAGTCCTAGCCGGTTCCCGATGCCACGCCGACAACCGTCTCGACCAGGGTGAAGGCGGCGCGTGACACGTCGCCGGCGGGGTCGTGCGCCGGGTCGTATGCTGTGAACGCCGCGGCGGCGACGGTGAACTGCCCCCCAATCCGACGAAGGATCGCCGTCGTTTCCTCCAGCATCAGGCCGTTTGGAGCGGCAAATGCGTTGGCCCGTCCTTGGGACGGATCCAGGACATCGAGATCGATGTGGAGGTACACGCTGTCCACTCGCGTCGCGAGAGCATCGAGGGCGGGCTCCAGCGCATCCCGGACCAGCTCCGGCGAGAGCAGGGTGACCGCGGAGCCCTCGAGGAGATCGGCCTCCAGCGGATCGAGATCACGGGTGCCAAGCAGGAGGACCGCGGCCTCAGGAACCGGCTGAAAACCGGGAACTCCCATCGCCAGTTCAGGCCAGCACCGACCCGTGGCGGTCGCGAGCGCCATCCCGTCTAGGAAGCCACCGATCGTCGTCTCGGGCGTGTTGAAATCGCCGTGACTATCAAACCACACCACCCCCGTGTTGTCGGTCCCGAGCCCGCCCCAGGTTCCCACCGCGGTGATGCAGTTCCCCGCCAACACGATGGGGAGGTGGCGGTGGTCGCGCGCGCGTCGAACCTGCTTGGCGAGGTTCACGTTGAGGGCAAAGGCCGTGCTGATTTCCCCGGGCGGATCGGCGAGCGGCGCCTCGACCCGGCCTACCTTGACGGTGTGTCCTGCCTGGCGCAGGCGATCGTCCATCCCGGCGTGAAGCAGGTGTTCGGGCCCGGCTCCCATTCTCACCCCCCGATGCCCGGAGTCGTAGGGAACGCTCAGAAGCTGGATGTCCATGTCATCACTCGTTGGTTCCAGGGTCTGTCAGGAACACCATCTGTTCGCGGATCGCTTCGGCCACGACCGCCTGGTGCTCGCCGTCCCGATATGGGTTGCGCGGCCAGAAGAATCCGCGGAGGCCATCGCCCTTGTTGCGAGGCACGACATGCACATGAAGGTGCGGCACGCTTTGGGAGACCCGGTTGTTGATGGCGATGAAGCTGCCCTCGGCCTCCATCGCTGCCTCCACCGCGCGGGCGAGCAGTTGCACCGTGTGAAAGAAGGCCCCGACAGCGGGCTTTGGAAGCTCCGCGAGGGTCGACACGTGGGCCCGCGGCACCAATAGCACATGGCCGGGAAAGAGGGGACGGTGGTCGAGAAACCCCACCGCCATGTGGTTGGCATAGACAGTCGATGCTTGCCGGCCGCCCTCGACGATCTGACAAAAGAGACAGGTCATGCGCTAGAATGGCATCGGCCGCCGGGCGGCGCCAGGTGGACGGAGGCAGGGAGTGGGGCGGAGGCCGTTGGGCGGTGAGGCGACGACTGACGACCGAAGACCGACGACCGGCGACTGGGATCGCGGTCTATCGGAGCCGCTCCAGATCGAGCACGGTCCGCTCGCTCCGGATTGCCCCGGTGTTGACGGTCGATGCCGGCTCGAACAGGAGGACGTGGACCTCCTCGGCCGCCACCGGGCGGTGTTCCACACCCCTCGGAACAATGGCGAACTCGCCGGGATCGAGCACGACCTCACCGTCCCGAAGCTCGATCACGAGCCGGCCCTTGACCACCATGAACAACTCGTCCTCGGCCTCGTGGCTGTGCCAGACGAACTCGCCCTTGAGTTTGGCCAGTTTGACCTGCTGGCCGTTCAGTTCCCCGACGACCTTGGGGCTCCAGTAGTCGCTGAAGCGCGTGAATGTGTCGGTGATGTTGATCTTTTCCATTGCTCGGATCCGGGTAGAAGTCGATCTGACTTGCCTTACATTGCCTGCGGCGCGAGGTCGGCGCTAGTGGGGCGTGCGTGCCCGCACTTCGAACACCTGACCGTGGATTCCTGACGGCAAGGGGTCCCGCTTGCGCTTTCTCGGAATCCGGTGAATGGTGGGCCCGCTCACCCTTCCTTTCACCTTGGCCGGAGGGAACCGTCATGGGTGGATTCCTACCGTTGATCATCCAGCTCGTGAGCGGGGCCGTCGGCGGCAACGTCGCCGGTGCGTTGATGAAGGGCTCATCCTTGGGCACCGTGGGCAACTCCATTGCCGGCATCTTAGGGGGCGGCATTGGCGGTCAGCTCCTGGCCACCATGGGAGTCGCCGCGGGGAGCGGCGGAGGGATGGACCTCGCCGGCATCCTGGGCAGCATCGCCGGCGGCGGGGTCGGGGGTGGGGTCTTGATGGCCATCATAGGCATCATCAAGAAGGCAATGGCCAAGTCTGCCTGAGTGGGACACATCGGTGTCGACCGAGCCTTTCGGATGAAAGAAGCCGGGCGACGGCCCGCCGCGGACAGCGACTACCGGCGGGCCGTCCCGGCTGGCCAACTGGAGGTCAAGGAGACTCGATCCTGCTAAGACGCGGTCAGAGACAGCGCCTGCACGGCAAAGGCCCAGGAGTATTTGACCCGATCATAAGTCGGCGCTTCGCGCCGACGTTGACGAAGTCCCTCCTCGGGAGCACAAGAGTGCCAGGCGGTGTTCCTCTGGGAGACCTGCGACTCGACCTTGCCAAGGCGCGGTCGACTGACCGCGCCTGCACGGCGAAGGCCCTCCTCGGGAGCACAAGAGTGCCAGGCGGTGTTCCTCTGGGAGACCTGCGACTCGACCTTGCCAAGGCGCGGTCGACTGACCGCGCCTGCAC
>JBFGLJ010000005.1:0-36133 GCA_041576235.1 Gemmatimonadales bacterium
AGGCGACGAAGATGCCCCAGGGATTCGGTCGAGGCCCGTGGCGACGCCAACAGGACGGCGCGCGCGCCCGCGCCTTCCCCCGCCCCCGCCCCCGCCCCTTCGATGATGTCAGCCAGGCGGCGCAGGCCCTGCTCCCAGTCGACCGCCTGGAACCGTCCGCCTCCGCTGCCGCGGGTATCGCGAACCAGCGGGGCCTCGACCCGGTCCCCGCGGTTCATCCAGCGGTAGTCCATCCGGCCCTCATCACACATGAAATGCCGGTTGACGTCCATGTTCGGGCGCGGTCGGAGGCGCACCACCAAGTTTTCGCGGGTCTCGATGGTGATATTGCAGCCCTGGGTGCATCCCGGACACACGCTCGCCGTCTTGTCGAGCTCCCAGGCCCGGGCCTTATGGAGAAAGTCCTTCGAAACCAGCGATCCCACGGGGCACAGGTCGACCACGTTTCCGGACCACGGGTGGTCTAGCTCGTTCCCAGGGAAGATGCCGATGTAGGCGCGGTCGCCCCGCTCGGAGACATTGAGCACCGGAGTCTGGGCCACGTCGTCCATGAAGCGCACGCACCGGGTGCAGAGAATGCAGCGATTGGGGACGTAGAGCACGTCGGGCCCGAAGTCTTCGACCGGGTTGTACCGCTTCGCGTAATTGTCGTACCGGGAACCGGCACGCCCTTCTTGGAACACGTAGTTCTGCAACTCGCATTCGCCGGCCTGGTCGCAGATGGGGCAGTCGAGCGGGTGGTTGATCAGCAAGAACTCGAGCACGCTTTCCCGCGCCTTTTTCGCGGCGTCGCTGTTCACGTGCACGACTTGGCCATCGGCGACGGTGGTGACGCATGCGGGCAGGAGCTTCGGCGCCTTTTCTACTTCCACCAGGCACATCCGGCATACCGCGGGCGCGGGGAGCGAGGGATGGTAGCAGTAGTGCGGCACCAGGAGGCCGGCCTGTTTCGCCGCCTCGATCAGGGGCGTGCCCTTTGGCACGGTAACCTCGGTGCCGTCGATGGTCAGCGTGACCAAGGTGTCAGACATGGTTAGGTGGAGGCCAGCGCGGGTTCCCGCGCCTTGGTGATATAGGCCTCGAATTCCTCGGGGAACTTCTGAATGCCGCTTACGATGGGGGCGGCGCACGAGTCACTGAGGACACAGATGGTCTTGCCGGTCATGTTCTCCGACAGATCCAACAACAACTGCAGGTCCGGCCGCTCGCCTTGTCCCTTGAGGATCCGCTCCAGGATCTTGGTGGTCCAGGCCGTGCCTTCGCGGCATTGGGTGCATTGGGCACACGACTCGTGGGCGTAGAAGCGGGCCAGGCGCCAGATCTGGTAGACGAGGTCGGCGCTGTCGTCCATGACGATCACGCCGCCGGAACCGAGCATCGAGCCTTTCTCGACGATGCCCTCGTAGTCGAGGAGGCAATCCTCGGCTTCGGCCGCCGTCATGATCGGGACCGACGAACCGCCCGGAATCACGGCCTTGAGCGTCCGCCCGGGTCGCATGCCACCGCACATGTCCATGAGGAGATCGCGCATGGGCGTGCCCATCGTGACCTCATAGTTGCCCGGCTTGGCCACGTGCCCGCATACCGAGAACAGCTTGGTACCCGTGCTCTTCTCATTGCCCAGACACAGGCCGCGATACCATTCGCCGCCCCTGTTCACGATATGCGGCACCGCCGCCAGCGTCTCGACGTTGTTGACCGTGGTGGGCAGGCCGAACACCCCGGCCTGCGCCGGGAACGGTGGCTTGATGCGAGGATTGCCGCGCTTGCCTTCGATGCTGTTCATGAGCGCGGTTTCTTCGCCACAGATGTAGGCCCCCGCACCGCGGTGGATGGTGACATCGATCCTGGTCCCGCTGCCCAGCGCGCTGGCCCCGAGGGCGCCCTTGGCATAGGCCTCCTCGACGGCGTCGGTCATGATGCGGAGTGGCCCGGTGAATTCGCCCCGGATGTAGACGTAGCACCGCTCGGCGCCAATGGCATATGCCGCGATGGCGCAGCCCTCGATCAAGGCATGCGGGGTCCAGCGCATGATCTCCCGGTCCTTGAAGGTCCCGGGCTCGGATTCATCGGCATTGCACACCAGGTAATGGGGTTTGCCGCCATCCTTCGGCATGAACGACCACTTGAGCCCGGTGGGGAACCCTGCCCCGCCCCGCCCGCGGAGGCCGGACGTCTTGACCGCCTCGGTGATCTCTCCCGGGGGCGTGGCGAGGGCCTTCTTCAAGGCGGCGTAGCCGCCGCGCTCGACCCACCCGTCGTAGGTCCGCGCTTCGGCGTGGCCGAAGTGTTCCGAGAGAATCGGCGTCTCTTTGGGGTGAATAGGGTGTGGAAAGCCCATCAGGGATACCTCTCAAGCAGTCCGGGAACGCTCTCGGCGGTTACACTTTCGATGAAGTCGTCGTCGATCAAGAGGGGCGTGGCGAAACCGCACGCGCCCAGGCATTCCACTTCGACCACGGTGAAGCGTCCGTCGGGGCTGGTGGTACCGAGCTCTCCGCACCCGGTGGCCTCGAGCAAGGCGTCGCGGACGGCCTCTGCTCCACACAGCCCGCAGGGCGACGTCGTACAGACCTGAATGAAATGCCGACCCACCGGATGGAGGTGGTACATGGTATAGAAGGTCGCGACGCCCTTGACGTACGCCGGCGTGAGACCCAACACGTCGGCGACTTCTGCCATGGCCGCCTCGGACACCCACCCACGCGCCTCTTGCACCATCCAGAGGGCGGGCAGGAGACAGGCCTGCTGGGTTGGATACTTGTCGAACAGGGCCTCGAGTTGCTGGTGCGCCGGGCCCCCGAAGACGGGCTCGTAGGGCGAGGACGGGGCGGCAGCCTCCCCCGGCGCCGACTCCGCACCGCCTCCATGCGTCGCACTCATCGGTCCACTTCTCCCATCACGATGTCGATACTGGCGTTGATGGCGATGACGTCCGCCAGGAGGGCCCCCTCGCAGAGGGCCGGAAGCGCCGCCAAGTTCAGGAACGCCGGCGGGCGGATCCGCCACCGTACCGGCTTCGCGGTGCCATCGGACACGAAATAGTAGCCGAGTTCGCCCTTGGGGTTCTCGATGCCGAGGTAGGCCTCCCCGGCGGGCGGCTTCACCCCCTCCATGACCTGCTTGAAGTGGAAGATCATGGCTTCCATGTCGCTCATGGCGCGGGACTTGGGGGGCAAGGTCACCCGCGGATCGTCTACATTGATGGGCCCGGGCTCAAGCCGATCCAACGCCTGCTGGAGAATCCGGTTCGACTGATACATCTCTTCGAGCCGAACGCGGTAGCGATCGTACACGTCGCCGTGTTCCCCGATGGGGACCTCGAAATCGTAGGTCTCGTAGTCCAGATACGGCCGGTCTTTCCGGACATCATAGTCGACGCCGCTGGCGCGCAGCATGGGGCCGGACAGCGAGGCGTTGATGGCGTCGGCGGCGGACATGGCCCCTACGCCTTGGGTTCGCCCGCACCAGATGGCGTTGCGGGAGAACATGGTGTCGACCTCGTCGAGGGTCTTGGGGAATGTCTCGGTGAATGCTCTGAGGCCGTCTTCCCATCCATCCGGCACGTCGGCCATCATGCCGCCGACACGAGTCAGACTGGTCGTGAGCCGGGCGCCGGTCCACGCCTCCTGCAAGTTGTAGATGCGCTCGCGCTCCTGGAACGACCAGAGGAAGGGCGTGAACGCCCCGAGGTCGATGCCTGTGGTTCCCAGCCAGACGATGTGCGAGATGATGCGGCTCATCTCACAGGCAATCACCCGCAGCACCGTACAGCGCTCGGTGATCTCGATGCCCATCAGCTTTTCCACCGCCAGGGCCAGCGCCACGTTGTTGGCCATGGGAGCCAGGTAATCGGTCCGATCCGTGAGCGGGACGATCTGATTGTAGTGCCGGTATTCGCCCAGCTTCTCGAAGCCCGAATGCAGGTAGCCGATGTGCGGGATGACGCGGCGGACCACCTCGCCCTCGAGCTCGACGACCAGCCGGAGGACACCGTGGGTCGCCGGATGCTGTGGGCCGATATTCACCAACATGTGCTCGCTCCCAAGGACGTCCGCGGACCCCGGTGCCTCATCGGCGGGCGTCGCGCGGACACCCAGCGGCACTTGGATCGGCCGGCCCTCGGCATCCAGGCCAGGGGTGCGGAGGTCGAGCTCGACGGTGCGGCGGCTCACGGGACCAGTCCCCGCTCGCCGCGGCTCAGCCGCTCCTTCATGTCATCGGGGAGATCGTTGAAGGCCTCAGCCAGCGTGAGTTCCTCCATCGAGTAGTGGGATTCCGGATTGGCGGCGAGCGCCTGTCGCACCTGCTCGGCCCGACTGAAGTGGCCACGGAGCGGAAAGTCCTTTCGCAGCGGATGGCCTTCGCCGTAGGTCTCCCACATGAGGATCCGTCGGAGATCCGGATGGCCGAGGAACGTCACGCCGAACATGTCGTACACTTCACGCTCGAGCCAATCGGCCCCCTTCCAGAGGTCGACGACCGAGGGCACTTCGAGCGGGGCGGACTTGTCGAGCGGGATCTTGATTCGCAGATCGACCTTCCGGCCCAGCGAGCGCAGCTGATACACGACCTCGAGGGGGCGCTCGCGATCGCGGTACTCGACGGCGGTGATGTCGGTCAGGTAATTGAACTCCTGGGCCGGGGTATCCCTGAGCCAGGCGAGAATCTGGTGCGCCTCATCGCGGGCGATGTGGACGATGGTATCGCCGCACGAGACACCGTGGCGGAGGATCGCCGTCCCAAACGCGTCGCGCAGGGCATCCACCGAAGGGGAAACGGCGGCGGTCATCCGGATCGGGTTTGATGCACGGAGTTTCCGAAAGGCTCCGACAGCTCGTTGACCTGCTCGGGCGGCAGGAAGAGACCGTGCTCGTCGAGCAGCTTCTCCTGTCGCAAATCCGGGTCGGTGAAGGTCTCACCGCGGATCTTCTTCTGGAGGAGGGTGATCCCATACATCAATCCCTCGGGGCGCGGCGGGCAGCCTGGTACATAGACATCGACGGGGATCACCGTGTCGATGCCTTGCACCATGGCGTAATTGTCGAAGATCCCGCCGGAGGAAGCGCATGCCCCCATGGAGATGGACCACTTGGGTTGCGGCATCTGGTCCCAAATCCGCCGGATCACGGGCGCCAGTTTGAAGGGGAGCCGGCCCGCGCAGATCAGCACGTCGGCCTGACGCGGCGAAAAACTCATGCGCTCCATGCCGAACCGGGCCAAGTCGAATCGGCTGGCGGCGGTGGCCATGAATTCGATGGCACAACAGGCCGTGCCAAACGGCATCGGCCAGAGCGAATTCGATCGGGCCCAGTTACTCAGGAAGTCGAGCCGGGTGGTGACCCAGTTGGGGGAGACGGTGCTGAGCTCCGCCCCGTGCTCAGCGGGATCTACGACCATTCCAACGCTCCACGCTTCCAGGCATACACGAACCCGGCCGTCAGCACACCCAAGAAGATCAACATCGCGACCAACAACATTCCGGATTGAGCCGGGAGTTGCTGGAAGGCGACCGCCCAGGGAATCATGAACACGGCCTCGATGTCGAATATGATGAACAGCATCGCCACGAGGTAGAACTTCACCGAGAAGCGTTCCCGGGCGTCGCCCAATACCGGCATGCCCGACTCGTACGGCTGCAGTTTGATCGCGGTCCGCCGATAGCTCGACAAGACGTGGGACGCGGCGAGGATCACCACCGCGTTAAACACCACGAACGCTACCAGGAGGAGCAGCGGGACGTAGGGCTGGAGCATCGGGATCCCGAGTTCGTGAAAAAATTCACTAGATCAATTCAATTTACACTGGCATTCGGGGGACTTCAAGCCAACTGCAGCCCGCCGAATCAGTTGCGACCACCCCAACCGGACGCGAACCTCCGGGCTATATTCCACCCCGCCCACGTCGCGCTCAACCGGTCCACGAGGACCAGACCCCAAGGCCCCGTCATGTCTATCAAGTCCGACCGCTGGATCCGCCGCATGGCTCGCGAGCAGCGCATGATCGAGCCCTTCGCCGACTCCGAGCCCTCGACCGGGACCATTTCCTATGGCCTCTCGTCGTATGGGTACGACATGCGCGTGGCGCCGGAGTTCAAGATCTTCACCAATGCCCTCTCGGCCATGGTGGACCCCAAGGCGTTCGACGCCAGAAGCTTCGTCGAATTCGAGGGGCAAGTGTGCATCGTCCCACCCAATAGTTTTGCCCTGGCTCGGTCGGTCGAATACTTCCGAATTCCGCGAAACGTCCTCACCATCTGTGTCGGCAAGAGCACCTATGCCCGATGCGGCGTGATCACCAACGTGACCCCGTTCGAGCCGGAATGGGAAGGCCACGTGACCCTCGAGATCTCGAATACCACCCCGCTACCGGCCAAAGTGTACGCCAACGAGGGCATCTGCCAGGTCCTGTTCTTCGAGGCGGACCCGGATGACGTGTGCGAAGTGAGTTACGCCGACAAGCGGGGGAAGTACCAGCGCCAGCAGGGCGTCACCCTGCCCCGGCTCTAGTCGCTCCGCGCTCGGGCATGGCGCCGGGGGGGGGCCTCCGGCGCTACGGCAGCGCCAACTGCCAAAATCCGGAGAGCATGTCGATCGCGTACAGCGATCCCTGATGGAGTTGCACCCCCCACGTATAGGTGTTGCTCGCCCCTCCGGGTTGGATCCGTCCAATCTCGCGGCTGGCGAGATTCCCCTCCAGGTCACCCGCCACGTCGAGCGCCACCACGCCGCCATTGTAGAACGCCGCATACAGGATCTGCGCCTGCTCATCCATCCAAACATTGTGGGCGCCGGCCCCCGCCAGATGGTAGGTCGCCACTTCACGGGGCGCGGTGAGGTCGGAGACATCGACCACGTGGAGATCGCCCGTGGCCATGCCGCCGAGCACGCCGGGGCCTTCCTCGCCCACGAAGAGGTAGCGCCGCTCACCGTTGGTGGGGTTGTGAAACCACCAGGCATTGTGGGCGCGCCCGTTCAGCGTGGCGATCCGGCTCACCTCTTGGGGGTTGGCTGGTGAGCCACCGCGGATGCCGTTCCCAACGTCGTAGACGATGACCCCGGTATTCCACGCCAGGACAACGGCGAGCCCATCGCGGACGAAGGTATCGTGGATGCCGTAGTCCGGGGGAATCGCGGTCCGTGACACCAGTGCGAGGGGGTTGGCCGCCGCCGCCTCGACCTCATACACCAGGAGTTCGGGACTGGCCGGGTTCTTTGCCGCAAACGCATACACCTTCCCGCCGATGTATCCGAAGGTGGCCGTGTGGATCCCGCTGGCGGTGAGGGCGCTGTCGATGAACACCGGCTGTTGGGGGTTCTGCAGTCCATAGATGTAGACGCCGTTTCCCGGCCCGCCCTCGGTGACCAGGAGGAGCACGCTTCCGTCTGCGGAGACTTCCACGTCGCCCACCGTTCCAACCGACGGGATGATGAGGCTATCCACCAGGGCCGGGGCACCTGTTGCGTCGAGCAGCCAGATCTTGACCGCTTGGCCCGGCGCGCCGCGATTGCCCCAGGTCCCAGTGTAGGCGTAGCTGCCGTGAACCCAGAGATCGGAGCTGAATCGGTCGGGGACGTTGTTGCCACCCGCGCTCACCGCCAGGGTGGCCGTTGCCGTCGCATGAAATACCGCGGTGACGCCCGGCACCGTGGCGAGGTTCGCCTCCACGAAGTGCGCCCCGACGGCCGAGCCGAGGGTGTGGGTGTTACTCGCGACGCCTTGCGCGTTGGCAACCGCGCTCGACGTCGCCACCGCCCCGCCACCCAACGTCACTGTCCACTCGACCGTGGTTCCGGCGATAGGGTTGCCAAACTGATCGGTCACCAGTGCCTCGTAGGGCAGCGCCAGGGTTGCGCCGGGCGCGCCGGCCTGGTTGTCGCCCGACAGCTTGACCAGCCGACCCGCGGGCCCGGGATTAACCGGTGCCGGGCCCGTCATCGCCTCCGAGCCGCACCCACCGACCGATAGGATGAGACCCAGCCCGAGCGCTGCGGATCGCAAGACCACGGCGTGACGGTTCATCACTCGCTCCTCGTCCCAGTCGCTGGCGGTGTGGCATGTGGTGATCGAGAGGCAACCACGCCATAGCGGCCCATACGATGGGCGTGCCACCCCCCGGTGCTCCAGACAATCCGTGCTCCGATGCTGAGTGTCGCCGGCGACCGACCCCCGTAGAACACCTGCGGATCGAAGACACCTTGGCCGACGACATCGACGCTGCCAAGCGAGGCTTCCATAAACGGACGCACCTGCACGCTCCCGTGCGCGAAGAGATGGGTGGTGAACCCCAAGGTGTGGATGCTCCAGCGCGTGATGCCAAGAATGTTGTCATCAATATGAGGTCGCTGCGACCTGAAGGGATCGAGCGTGCGTTCCTCCTCGGGCCGTTCGGTTCGCTCGAATCGGTAGTACAGATCGAGGCGTGCCACCCGGTAAGCCGCTTCGGCCAACGTGGTGTGGAACACGAACAGGCCATCGGCCTCCGACGTCCTCGCCCACTCGAGCAAGACATAGGCCGGCCGGCCCGCCACCGGGCGCTCCCAGCGCGCTGACGCGCTCCACTTGAACGCGTCCAGTCCCGCCCCCGGGCGGTGCTCCGGCGAGTGGACCTCTGCGTGTGAGGCCTGAATCTCGATCCCGTCAACCGGAAACAGCGTGAGGCGGAGCGAGCGGGAGTCGCCGAACCGGCCTCCGATCTGGGGCCATTGGCCGGGGCGCTCCGGCTCATCGCCGTTGAACAGGGCCGCTTCGATCGCCACTCCTGTCCATCGCCACCCAACGATCCCCACGGCCCGCTCGAGGATCTGACTCAGATGATGGTTCACGGGAAAGCGGAGCGGCGGTCGACTCATTGGATCGTCGGTTCCGAACGGCACGAACCCCTTGCCGAGCGCGAGCGATACACGCGCCGGGCCATCGAAACGGCCCAGCACGTCGTCTGTCGACACCATGAGTTCGTGGACATAGGTATGCGGGTGCCTCCGATCCATGAACCCTTCCCCCCACGCTCCCGGTGAGAGTTCGCCGTCGGCGATGGACCACCCTTCTCCGTTGAGCGCCGCGTTGATCCGCACGCGTCCACGCCATACGGCAGCATCGAGCATGGCCACGGGCTGGAGCAACCGCACTTCGCCCCGCGTGCCGCCACCCGGCACCGGATCGGCCACGGTGAGGGCTGGCACGGCCTGGACCCGGACAAGGGCGGAGGATGTGCGTGCCTGCGAGTGCCCCAGGGCCGAGCCGACGAGAAGGCCGATCACTGCAATGGAAACTGAGCGAATGCGAATGTCCTCTATCCTTGGTCAATGGACGAGGCAGGCGGGGAGGGCCGCACACGTCGCGGCGCTAGCGCCGGTTGAGGAGGGCGGCCTTGAGGTAGTCGCGGTTGAGCTGGGCGATGGTCTGGAGCGGGATTTGCTTCGGGCAGGCGGCGTGGCACTCACCGTAGTTGGTGCAGCCGCCGAAGTGCTCGACGTCCATTTGGGTGACCATGTCGAGCGCCCGTCGAAGGCGTTCCGGCTGACCTTGGGGCAAGAGGCCGAGGTGGGTCACCTTTGCCGCCGTGAAGAGCATCGCCGACGCATTGGGGCAGGCCGCCACGCAGGCCCCGCAGCCGATGCACGCCGCGGCATCCATGGCACGATCGGCGGCCTCCTTGGGCACGGGGATCGCGTTTGCGTCCGGGGCGCTTCCGGTGGACACGCCGATGTAGCCGCCGGCCTGGATGATGCGATCGAAGGCGGAGCGATCCACCACCAGGTCCTTGATGACCGGGAACGCCTTGGCACGGAAGGGCTCGATCCAGATGTGGTCGCCGTCCGTGAAGCTCCGCATGTGGAGCTGGCAGGTCGCCGATCCCCGGCGCGGCCCGTGGGGCACGCCATTGATCATGAGACTGCACGAGCCACAAATCCCTTCACGGCAATCGTGCTCGAACGCGACGGGCTCCTCGCCCCGGTTGGTGAGGCGATCGTTCAGCACGTCGAGCATCTCGAGGAAGCTCATGTCCGGGCTCACGTCGGGTGCCTCATAGGTCACCACCCGGCCCGGCGCGTCGCGGCTCGGCTGCCGCCAGATATGGAGCGTCAGGTTCATGATTACTTGTAGCTTCGCTGCGCCAACGGGACGTTCTCGAACGTCAGGGCTTCTCGATGCCGCGCGGGTTCACGGTCCGGGCCCCGGTATTCCCATGCCGCGACATGCGCATACCGGCTGTCATCGCGGAGGGCTTCTCCCTCCGCCGTCTGGTATTCCTCCCGGAAGTGGCCGCCGCAGGATTCGTTGCGTTCCAGGGCATCTCGGCACATGAGTTCGCCGAATTCGAGAAAATCGGCGACCCGCCCGGCTTTCTCCAGGGACTGATTGAGCTCCTCACCACCGCCGAGCACCGTGACGTCTTCCCAGAACTCCTCGCGCATGCCGGGAATGCGCTCCAGCGCCTCGCGTAGACCTGACGCGTTGCGCGACATCCCACACGCGTTCCACATGAGCCGGCCCAAGGCTTGATGGAACACGTCAACCGTCCGCGTTCCCTTGATGGATAGCAGGCGCCGGGTGCGGGCTTCCACCTCGTCTTCCACCGCGCGGAAAGCGCCGTGTGCGACGTCCAGCGGGTCGAGTTTGGCGGACGCCAGATAGTCGCCGATGGTATACGGCAGCACGAAGTAGCCGTCCGCGAGTCCTTGCATGAGCGCGCTGGCCCCCAGCCGGTTGGCACCGTGATCGGAGAAGTTGGCCTCGCCGATCACGTGAAGGCCCGGGATGGTGCTCATCAGATTGTAGTCGACCCAGAGCCCGCCCATGGTATAGTGCGGCGCGGGATAGATGCGCATCGGCACCTGGTAGGGATTCTCGTCGGTAATCCGTTCGTAGATCTCGAACAGGTTGCCGTAGCGATCACGAATGGCCTGCTCGCCCAGGCGCTCGATGGCGTCGGCGAAATCGAGATACACCCCCTGCGCCGTCTCGCCGACACCACGCCCTTCGTCGCACACCTCCTTGGCACTGCGGCTCGCAATGTCCCGCGGGGCCAGGTTGCCGAAGCTGGGGTACTTCCGCTCCAAATAGTAGTCGCGCTCGGACTCCGGAATCTCGTTGGGCCGGCGGCGGTCGCCCTTGGCCTTGGGAACCCAGACCCGGCCATCGTTCCGAAGCGATTCACTCATGAGCGTCAGCTTCGACTGGTACTCGCCCGCAACGGGGATGCACGTGGGATGGATCTGCGTATAACACGGGTTTGCAAACGCCGCCCCGCGCTTATACGCCCTCCACGTCGCTGTGACGTTGCAGGCCTTCGCATTCGTGGAGAGGAAGAACACGTTGCTATAGCCGCCGGTGCCGAGGACCACCGCGTCAGCGGCATACGAAGCGACCTTCCCCGTCACCAAGTCACGAGTCACAATCCCGCGGGCCGTGCCATCGACGACGACCAGATCGAGCATTTCCATCCGGGTCAGCATGCGCACGTGGCCGGCGGCGATCTGTCGCTCCAGGGCTTGGTAGGCGCCGAGCAAGAGCTGCTGCCCCGTTTGGCCGCGGGCATAGAAGGTCCGCGAGACCTGGGCGCCGCCGAACGACCGGTTATCGAGCAATCCGCCGTACTCCCGGGCGAAAGGCACGCCCTGGGCAACGCATTGGTCGATGATATTGAGACTCAGGTCCGCCAGCCGGTAGACGTTGGCCTCGCGGGAGCGGAAGTCGCCACCCTTCACCGTATCGTAGAACAACCGGTACACACTGTCTCCGTCGTTCCGGTAGTTCTTGGCGGCGTTGATCCCGCCTTGGGCGGCAATGCTGTGCGCCCGCCGCGGAGAGTCGTGGAAGCTGAAGCAGAGGACGGTGTAGCCCAGTTCTCCTAACGTCGCTGCAGCCGAGGCGCCGGCAAGGCCGGAGCCGACCACGATGATCGTGTATCGTCGCTTATTGGCCGGACTCACCAGCTTCATGTCGAACCGGTGCCGCTCCCACTTCTGGGCGATGGGTCCGGACGGAATCTTCGGGTCGAGTCGCATGGTCTAGCCGTGCTCAGGTGATCACGCCGAGGAGGATAGCGAGCGGAATCGATACGAACCCGAGTGGGATCACGACCGCGAGCGCGGTGGCGAGCCACAGGCGTGGCTTCTCGAGATGGGGGTGACTCACGCCAAGGGTCTGAAACAGGCTCCACACCCCGTGATAGAGATGCATCGCGAGCGCCACCATGGCCGCCCCGTACATCGCGACCTTCCACGGGATCCGGAAAGCCACCATCAGGTTGTGATGGACATCGGTGTGGCTGAAATCGGGGTGAACCGTTCCCGTCGTGAGATGCAACAGGTGGTACACCAGAAACAGCAGCAGGAAGACCCCTCCCCACCGCATGGACCGCGCAGCGGGTGTCGCGGCCTGGTGCGTGGTCTTGGCGTAGCGGCCGGCCGGGGGGCGACTCGACCGGTTGAGCCGGGTCAGCTGGACCATGCTATCCACGTGAATGATCAGCGTCACGAGGAGTCCGATGCGAAAGGTCCAGAGCACTTCCTTGCTGCTCTTGAGGAAGGCGGCATAGGCATTGATGGCGTCAGGACCCTTGAACGTGAGCAGATTGCCGACCATGTGCTCGATAACGAACACCACCAGGATGATCCCGGTCACCGCCATCAGGATCTTCTTCCCAACCGTCGAGCGATAGAACGCCGGCAGCCAGCTCATCGCCCGGCCTACGCGACCACCGCCATGGTGCCCCGGACCGCCTCCGCCGACCGCTCGAGGCCGGCCTGCTCTTCCGCAGTGAGCTCGATTTCCACGATCCGCTCGACGCCGCCGCGCCCAAGGAGGCACGGTACCCCGCAGTAGACCCCCTCGATGCCGAATTCACCCTCGAGCCACGCGGCGCAGGGGAGGACGCGCTTCTTGTCGAGAACGACCGCCTCGGCCATTTGCACCGCTCCGGCGCTGGGTGCGTAATACGCCGATCCGGTCTTCAAGTGCCCGACGATCTCGCCGCCACCGCCGCGGGTCCGCTTCACAATCGCATCCAGCACATCCCGGCCCAACAGCTGGGTGACGGGAATTCCGGAGACGGTCGTGTAGGAAATGAGCGGGACCATCGAGTCGCCATGACCGCCCAGCACCATGGCTTGAATGTCCTCGACCGAGACTCCCATGGCGTCGGCCAAGAAGGTGCGGTAGCGAGCGGTGTCCAAGACGCCCGCCATGCCGAACACCCGCTCTCGGGAGAAACCAGTGGTGTCCTTCGCCACGGCGCACATCACGTCCAGGGGATTGGACACCACGATCACCATGGCGTTCGGGGCGGCGCGCCTGATCTCGTGCGACACCGAGCGGACGATGCCGGCATTGGTCTTGACCAGGTCGTCTCGACTCATGCCCGGCTTCCGGGCGATCCCGGCCGTCACGATGAACAGATCGGCTCCCGCGGCCTCCTCGTAGCCGTTGCTCCCGACGACCCGGGCATCGAATCCCTCGATGGGCCCGGACTGCCATTGATCCAATGCCTTGCCTTGTGGAATGCCCTCGACGACGTCGATCATGATGACCGTCCGCGCCAGGTGCTTTTCGGCCAGTCGCTGCGCCGTCGTGGCTCCGACGTGGCCAGCGCCGACTACCGCGATCTTCTCCAGCATGGTTCTCGTTTCGATGAGGTCGGGAGTGACATGATGATGTGGCGTCCAAAGGTACTCAGCTTCGAACGCTGGAGCTACTACGGCACGTCCGCTACCCGGCGCGGCGACGCGCAGCGGCCGGGGAGCCGGTCTGTCGCATGGCCTCGAACAGCACGACGGCCACCGCAGTGGCCAGGTTGAGGCTGCGCACCGCGCCTGTCATGGGGATGTGATACGACCGATCGGGATACTTCTCCAGGATCCGCGCCGGCATCCCGTCCGTCTCGTTCCCGAACACCAGGCAGCTGTTGGGCTGGAACGGTGCCTCCCAGAAACTCCGCTTCCCGTGGGCCGAGAAGTAGAGGCAGCGCTCCCGGTCCATCGCCTCTCGAAACGCGCGCCAATGAGGGTGGACCCACAGGTCCACCTCGTCCCAATAGTCGAGTCCGGCGCGTCGCAGCTCCCGGTCGTCGAGCGAGAACCCCATGGGCTCGATCAGGTGAAGCGACGTGTCGGTGGCCGCAGTCAGGCGGGCAATATTGCCGGTGTTGGGAGGGATCTTGGGTTCGATCAGTGCCACATTCAGAGCCACGGCTCAGCCTCCCCGGGTGTGCATTTCCCGCCGTGGGTCGGCGCGCAGGACCTCCGGCGGATAGAGCACCCCGCGCCGTGGGTCGGCGAGACGGGCCTCGGCGCCCCGGTCGGCGCGGGCGCGCCACGTGGCCGCGATCAGCGCCGCGAGGTCGTCATCCGACGCGCCGGCCCTGAGCGGCTCGCGAAGATCCACACCCCCCTCGGCGTAGAGGCACAGATACCAGGTGCCGTCGGCCGTGAGCCGGCTCCGGTCGCATTGTCCGCAAAACGGAGCCGTGGTCGAGGCGATGATGCCAAACCGGGTTCCGTCGGGCACCACAAATCGGTCGGCCGGCGCTCGGGGATCGCCCTCGACGGCCGCCACGCCCCCGTGCGCGGCTTTCACCCGCTCGAGGATCTGACCGCGGGTGACGACCTGGTCCATGGACCACCGGGTCGCACCGCCGACATCCATGTACTCGATGAACCGCACCTCGAGCCCATGCTGGCGCCCGAAGGCGAGGAGGTCGAGGATCTCATCGTCGTTGTACCCTCGGATGATCACGGCGTTCAGCTTGGTGCGGCGAAATCCAGCTTCCTGTGCCGCCAGGATTCCCCGGATGATCCCCTCGTGCTGCTCGCTCTTCGCGAATTCGCGCAGCCGTTCGGGTCTCAGAGTATCCAAGCTCACCGTGAGCCGGTCCAACCCCGCCGCGCGGAGCGCCTCCGCCCAGCGATCCAACAGGAGGGCGTTGGTGGTCATCGCGAGATCACGCACACCGGCGACGCGCTTGATCCGGGCAATCAATTCGGGCAGGTCGTGTCGTAGCAGCGGCTCCCCGCCCGTGAGCCGGACCTTGCCAACACCTTGGGCGGTAAAGATCCGCACCAGCCGCTCGATCTCTTCGAAGCTGAGTAAGGATGCCCGAGGGAGCCAGATGTACTCCTCCTCGGGCATGCAGTAGCGGCAGCGCATGTTGCACCGGTCGGTGACCGAGACGCGGAGACTCCCAAGCGGTCTGCCATAGCGGTCCGACGGGGAGGGGGTGCTCATTGCCGCCGGGCCTCCACGGACGCGGTCCGGGCGGCAGCGGTCGGATCGACCCAGGCTTCGGTGCCGTCGGCGAAGAACTCCCGCTTCCATATGGGCACCCGGCGCTTGAGTTCCTCGGTCACATACCGGCAGGCCTCAAAGGCGTCGCTGCGGTGGGCCGCCGCGGCGGCCACGCCAACCGACGCCTCACCAATCTCGACCCGGCCGAGCCGGTGCGCGATCGCCACGCGGACGGGCCACCGCGACTCGGCTTCCGCCACGATCCGTCCGCACTCTTCCTCGGCCATGGCGCCATAGGCGGAGTAATCCAGGCGCAGAACCTCCCGCCCCCGGTTGTGGTTTCGCACGAGACCTAGGAACGTCGCAATGCCGCCCCGCTCTGGGGCCGCCACCTGCGCGACGAGACGCGGAAGATCGAGCGCGTCCTCCGTGAGGAACGGCACGTCTACCCTCCGGCCAGCGGGGGCAGGAGGGCAAGTTCATCCCCGTCAGAGACCGTGTCGCTCGGTGAGGCGTGGGCCCGGTTGCGGGCACACAGGAGCTCTGGCGGGAGCGCCTTGGCCGCAGGAATCGACGCCCGGATCTTGGCAATGACATCGCCGACGGTGGCCGGCGGTGCGATCGTGACATCGATCTCCTCGCGCGCAAGGAGTTCGGCGAACTTTGCAAAGACCAGAACGCGAACCGAGATCAAAGGAGCCGGCGAAGCTGTCATGGAGTGTTCGAGGTTTCGCATGTGGCGTTGAGGCGCAGAGCAAAGACACCATCCGCTGGCGTCGCTCGAGGTCCCTCAGGAATCTTAGCCGCAAAGGAAGAGGACCGCTCTCACGAGAGCGGCCCCCACGTGATAGTTGCCGTCTTCTCGGCGGGTCTCGTCCCTACGAGAGGCCGCCGCCCCCGCCCATATCGCCGGGAGAGCGGACCTGATTGTCGTACTCCGCGACCATGGTCCGTAACTCCTTGCTGGGCTTAAAGACAGGCACGGGGCGCGCGGCGACCCGCACCGGTTCTCCCGTCCGAGGGTTCCGGGCCATCCTCGTCTTGCGGCGCCTGATCTTGAACGTGCCAAACCCTCGCACCTCAATGTTTTGCTGGGTACGGAGCGCTTCCTTCACGGCCTCCAAGAAGGCGTCGACCACACGAGCGCAATCTTTCTTGGAAATCATTGGCCCCGAAGTCTTTGCAATCGAGGCGGTGACATATTCGACGAGATCAGCCTTGGTCATGCATCCCCCAGAGAGGGTCTCCCGCGAGTGAGGGCCCGGACGTCTTGGGGGTCAGGATACGAGCTTACCTATTGACTGTCAAGGGGTTGGGTGCTTGGAGGGCTTCGGCCCACGCCGAGCAAAGCCAAGAATTCCTCAAAATGGGGATAGGCATCGTGGGGCCCCGGCGCGGCCTCCGGGTGATATTGCACCGAGAAGACGGGCAACCGGCGGTGGCGGATCCCCTCGATGGTCCCGTCATTCAGGTTCACGTGCGTGACCTCAAGGTGTGATGCATCAACAACTTCCGCCTCTCCACCCGAGACAGCAAACCCGTGGTTCTGGGTGGTGATGAGCACCCGGCCGCTCCGCACGTCCTTGACCGGGTGGTTCCCGCCCCGGTGTCCGTACGGCAGTTTGGCGGTCCGGCCGCCGAAGGCCAGGCCCAAGAGCTGGTGCCCCAGGCAGATGCCGAAGGTGGGGACGCCCGAGCCGGCCAGGGCTCGAACCGTCTCGATCGCGTAGCCCACGGCGGCTGGATCACCGGGGCCGTTGGAGAGAAACAGGCCGTCGGGCTCGAGCGACAGCGCGGCTCGAGCACTGGTCCTGGCTGGGACCACGGTCACCCGGCAGCCGGCGGCGACCAGCTGCCGCACGATGTTGCGCTTGATTCCGAAATCGTAGGCCACCACGTGCGGGCCCTCGCGGCCGGCTTCCCAGATGCTCTCGGTGGTGGCGCGGGAAGCCAGGTCGAGCCCCTCCATGGAGGGCGAGGCTTCGAGCCGGCGGCTGAGTTCTTCGGTGGGATCGACACCGTCGGCGATGACGCCTCGCATGGCGCCGCGCTCCCGGAGGTGGCGGGTGAGGCGCCGGGTGTCGACACCCTCCAGCACCGGTATCTTGTGCTCCGCGAGCCAGTGAGCCGTCGGAGCATCCGCCCTCCAGCTCGACGACCGGCGCGAGAGTTCGCGGACGATGATGCCTGCGACCTGGGGCCGCGCAGATTCCATGTCGTCCTGGGTCACGCCATAGTTGCCGATCATCGGCGCGGTCATCACCAAGAGCTGCCCGAGGTAGCTCGGGTCGGTGAATGCCTCCTGGTAGCCGGTCATGTTGGTGGTGAAGACCACCTCGCCAAACGCCGCGGAGAGCGAAAACGGCGACGTACCCCGGAACAGCGATCCATCTTCGAGCAAGACAAAAGCGGGGCGATCGGTCCTGCGATCACCCCGCTCGAGAATCGTGGCCGCGCGATCCATCATTGACGGTCGGGCTGGCCCGGAACGGGCGCCGGCTCGGTTTCACCCAAGCCTGGGATCGGGACTCCGCCCGTCGCCGCCCCCGTTCCCCCAGGGGGAGCTGGAGCAGCTTGGGTCGGCGCGGGGGTTCCCGCCCCCCCCGTCCGCAGGAGGTCTTGCACCTCGCTCGCCCCACCACCATCGGTGGCGCTCAACAGGGTGAGTACCAGGGACAGGAAGAGGAAGAGGCCGCCGGTGATGTAGCTTGTCTTGGTGAGCCATGTGACAGTATGCCGCCCGCCCAGGATCGACTCGGTGCCCCCTCCCCCACCGAGCGAGGCCAGCCCGCCGCCCTGCCCGGCCTGGAGCAACACCACCACGAAGAGAATGAGGGCGTCGATGATGACCAGCGTGAGGATGAATCCGTACATGGCTCGTTCTCTGGAGTGGTGGCCGGGAACACTAACGATTGGGCGGGCGAGGGTCAACGGACCGTCCGCTGTCCCCCCTCGCCCTCGCTGCCGCGCTTGACCAGCTCCGCCCACCCGGCTGGGTCCAGGCTGGCCCCGCCGACGAGGACTCCGTCCAGCTCAGGCTGCTCGAGGAGTACCCGGACATTGGCGACCTTGACACTCCCGCCGTACAGAATGGGGATCGCCGCCGGTTCCGCACCTCGGCGCTCGAGGTCGTCACGAATGACCCGATGCACGGCCGCCGCGTCCTCGGGCGTGGCGGTCTTGCCCGTCCCAATGGCCCACACGGGCTCGTAGGCGATCACGAGCCGCGACAGCGACTCCGGGTCCACCGCCGTGAGCCCGGCGTTGAGTTGTCTCTGCACCACGCGATCGGTGCCGCCGGCATCGCGTTCCTCCAACCGTTCGCCTACACACAACACCGGGATGAGACCGTGTTCGAGGAGCGCGGCCACCTTTCGGCCGGTGTCCGTGTCCGTTTCGCCAAAGACGTGGCGGCGCTCGGAGTGCCCAACCAGGGCCGCCTCGGCCCCACTCGCCTTCGCCAGCGGAACCGAGGTGGCCCCGGTAAACGCACCCTTGGGCTCCCAGTGGATGTCCTGCGCCCCGACCCTGACATCGGGACGTCCGGCGAACGCGCTGGCGGTTGCGAGAAGCGACACCGCCGGCGGGAAGAACCATATCTCGCGGCCGGGAGCGGCGGTCGTGCTCCGGAGGAAGGTGCTGGCGAACGCCTCGGCCTCGCTGGGATCGATATGCATCTTCCAATTGGCGGCAAAGAGCAGTGGTCGCACGGTCATGCCTCATCGAGGGCGGCGATGCCCGGGAGCTCCTTGCCTTCGAGGAACTCGAGGAAGGCGCCTCCACCCGTGGACACATGGCTCACTCGCTCACTCAGCCCGGCGGCCGCAAGCGCGGCGGCCGAGTCACCGCCGCCCACCACGGTGACGACGCCGCCCGCGGTCGCGTCGGCCATGGCGTGCGCCACCCCGAGCGTTCCGCGGTCGAAAGGCGGTGTCTCGAACACACCCATGGGCCCGTTCCAGACCACCGTCTTGGCCTGGTGGATGCGCGCTCGGAAGTCGTCCACGGTGTTGGTACTGATGTCGTACATGGCCCATCCCGCCGGAATAGCATCGCGCTCGACCTCACGCCTTTCCGCGTTGGCGTCCAGCGCGCGGGCGATCACGGCCCCGGCCGGCAGGATGAGCTTCTGCTCTGCGCTGGCGAGGAGACCGCGGGCGACTTCGAGCCGGTCCGGCTCGACGAGGGATTCCCCGACCTCCAATCCCATCGCCCGGAAGAAGGTGCAGGCCATGGCGCCGCCGATCAGGATCGCATCCACCTGTCTCAGCAGGGCACCGATGAGATCGATCTTCCCGGATATCTTCGCTCCTCCGAGCACGGCTATGAACGGCCGCGCCGGATCGTCCATGAGCCGGGCGAGGAACTGGAGTTCGCGTTCGACCAGCAGCCCTGACACCGCGGGCTTGAGGATGCGAGCCACGGCGTCCGTGGTGGCGTGGGCCCGATGCGCGGCCCCGAACGCATCGAACACAAAGACGTCGCCGAGGGCCGCGAACATCTCGGCCGTCTGCGAATCGTTGCGCTCCTCGCCGGAAAAGAATCTGGTGTTTTCGACCAAGGCGACCGCGCCGCGGGGCAGCCGCTTGGTCGTCTGGACCGCCGAGGGGTCGGCGGGATCGTGGATGAAAGTGACGGGCGAGCCGAGGAGGCGCTCCAGCTCGTGGTGGACGAGGGCCAGCGAGTACGCCGGATCGACCTTTCCCTTCGGCCTGCCGAAGTGGGAGAGCAGCACGACCCGGGCCCCGCGGTCCTTGAGATAGCGAATAGTGGGCAAGGCTTCCCGGATCCGGGTGGCGTCGGTGACGACCCCGTTCGCGACGGGACAATTGAAGTCCACCCGGACGAGCGTGCGCGTCCCGTCGAGGGTCGTATGGTCAAGCACCGACAGGTTTCGCTTCACAACTGGCGTCCGACGTGCCTCACGAGATCGACGCAGCGGGCCGAATACCCCATTTCGTTGTCATACCACGATGACACGTGGACCAACGTCCCTCCGATGACGTTGGTCAGCGCGGTGTCGACCGTACTGGACACAAGACTACCGATGTAGTCGACAGAGACGAGCGGAATGTCGCTCACGGCGAGCACGCCTTCCAGACTGCCGGCCGACGCCTTGCGAAAGGCCTCGTTGACGGCATCGGGCGTGGTGGCGCGCTCGACCTCGCAGGTCAGCTCGACGACGGAGACGTCCGCGGTTGGGACGCGGAGAGCGATGCCGTCGAGTTTGCCTTCCACCTCAGGAATCACCAACGACGTCGCCTTGGCCGCCCCGGTTGAGGTGGGGATGATCGAGAGGGCCGCCGCGCGCGCGCGGCGCAGGTCGCTATGGGGCAGGTCGAGGATCCGTTGATCGTTGGTGTAAGAGTGCACCGTTGTCATGAAGCCACGCACAAACCCAAAGTTCTCGCGCAGGACGTGCACCATGGGCACCAGACAGTTGGTCGTGCAGCTTGCGTTCGAGATGATGTTGTGCGTCTTGGGATCATACGCGGTGTGATTCACCCCGACCACGATGGTGATGTCTTCCCCTTTGGCGGGGGCGGAGATGACGACCTTCTTGGCGCCAGCCGACAGGTGCTTGGACGCCGCCTCGCGGCTTCGGAAGATCCCGGTCGATTCCAAGACGACGCGTACCCCAAGCTCTTTCCATGGCAGGTTGGCTGGATCGCGCTCCGACAGGACCGTGATCGACTTGCCGTTCACGGTGATGGCATTGCCCTTGGACTCGACCGTTCCCTTGAACCGGCCATGGATGGAGTCATAGGTCAGGAGGTGGGCAAGCGTCTCCGCGTCCGTCAGGTCGTTCACCGCGACAAACTCGAGATCGCTGCCGCCTTGCAGCGTGGCAGCGCGCAGCACGTTCCGGCCGATCCGGCCGAAGCCGTTGATGCCGACTTTGATGGTCATCCGCACTCCCCGATTGGGTGATTCGTTCGATATCCGTCCTCAGGCCACAGGGGGGACGGCTCGGGCAAAAGTAATGGCATGGATGGCGGTGGCACCGGCGTTCGACACGGCTTGAGCCGCGGCGACCAATGTCGAACCCGTCGTGAAGACATCATCGACCAAGACCACCGATCGTCCCTTCATCCCCAGAGCCTGGAACGCACCGGCGACGTTTGCTGCCCGAGCCTCCGGAGCGAGCGCGGTCTGGGTCGTCGTCTCGCGCACGCGCCTGAGGCCCGCTCCATCGACCCGGAGGCCGAGATCCTGCCCCAAGGCGTCGGCCAGAATCGCGCTTTGGTTGTAGCCTCGGGCGCGCTGGCGCCGGGCGCCCAACGGGATCGGTACCAAGAATACCTCCTTCGTCAATGGCTCGAGGTGCCGCATGGCACCGGCCATCGCCCGCGCGGCCCCGACCCACCCTTCGTACTTGAGGAGGTGGGTCACCCGCCGGGCGCCGCCGGTGAGCCAGACGGCGCTGCGCACCCGGCCCAACGCTGCAGGCCACCGCTCGCACTGACGGCACGGCAGGCCGTAGCCACCCGGTTGCCCGCACCGCGGACAGACCGGCTCCGGGAGACGCGGCCAGCGGCTCCGGCAGAGCGCACACACCAACGGGACGCCACCGGCCCGCTCTTCTCCCAGGCTGCCGGCGCACAGCACGCAGGTCGCAGGAAGCAGAAAGCGTTCGAGCCGCCCGAGGATGTCACCGGCCCGGACGAAGCGCGTCTTCCACCGCGGCACGCATGACCTCGACTGGAGCCGGTGTACCGGGAAACCACTTGGCAAACGCCGCGACGCCCTGCCCGAGCAACATCTCTCGGCCATCGACGGCCGCCACCCCGCGCTGCCGGATAGCACGAACCCACGGGGTCTCGCCCACGCGGTAGACCATGTCGACCGCGGCCACGATGTCAGGGGCATCCTGTGCCCCGAAGGGCAACCGGTCGTCTCCCCCCATCCCCAGCGGCGACGCGTTGATGAGCACCCGGGCCTCGCTGAGTTCGGCTGGGTCGACGCAACGCGTGGCCATCCAGGTCCGAAACGCCGAGGCGCGAGACGAGGATCGCGACCGTACCGCGACCCGGGCACCGGCCTGGCGCGCGGCTTCAACTACGGCTCGGGCGGAGGCGCCGGTTCCGGCCACCGCCCACACCGACTGAGTGAGCCCGACATCGACACGGCCAAGCGCGTGGAGAACGCCCGCCACATCGGTATTGTCCCCAGCCACCTCCCCCTCCTCAGACCAAAAGGTGTTGCACACGCCGAGGGTCTGGACCCGCTCCGAGGGATGCGCGATCGCGGCGGCGGCCGCGGCCTTGTGGGGCCGAGTGACGCTGCCGCCGCCGTCGGCGTCGGCGAGGGCCCGCATGACGGGAACGACGCCCCGAGCGTCGAGGGGGAGGGCGACGTAGACCGCGTCGATGCCGAGGACACGAAACGCCGCGTTGTGCATGACCGGAGACAGGGAGTGCCGCACCGGGTTTCCCAACACCGCGTACACCCGGGTGCTACTGCTGATCACCGGAATGTTCTGCGGCGATGCGCGCGACAGCCGGCTCGCTCAGGCGCTCGAGCTGTTCGAATGTTGCTCGGTAGCCGTCGAGATCGCCGCCGAAAGGGTCACGTACTTCCGCGTCGTCCCCCTCCGGCTGGCCGGCGAATTCCGCGAATAGATGGACTTTGGCTTCGCCTCCCAGCTCCTCGACCCGCGCGCGGTGATGGCGTGCCATGGTGAGAATCACATCGGCCGAGGCGACGACCTCGCGGGTGAGCAAGGTGGCTTGGTGCCGCGAGAGATCCACGTGTCGCTCGAGCCCGACGAGGTAGGCGCCTTCCGAGACCGGAGCACCGTCCCACGCTCCCGTCCCCGCCGAGGACACGGTGATCCCATCGAGCGCGCGCTCGGCCAGGGCCCGGCGTATCAGGGCCTCCGCCATGGGACTGCGGCAGGTGTTTCCGGTACACACCACCAGGACATGCATCGATGACGATGGGGTGGGGGTGCCGTCCATTACGACTTCCGCACGCGCGTCACGGCGCGAACCGGCCAACGCGCCGCCGCAGTTCCTCGCGGGGCAGCGCGCCTTCACGGATGAGGCGGGGCACCGGCGAGGTACAGTCGACCAGCGTCGAGGGGGGCACGTTTCCCAACACCCCCCCATCGAGCACGAGGAGGGTGCCCTCGGCGATGGCGTCGGCGAACACCTCCTGCAATAGCTCTGCGCCGGGCGCCGGACGTGTGCCCGGCCGATTGGCCGATGTCGAGCTCAAGGGCTCGTCCATCGCCGCGATCAGTCGCCGGACACCCTCGTGGGACGTGAGCCGAATGGCGATGCCCCCTTCCGGCCCTCTCAGCATCTCGGGAAGCTTGCCCTCGCCGCCGGGTAAGACCAGGGTGAGCGGGCCGGGCCAGAACTCTCGTGCCAGCGCCGACGCCACGGGGTTGAAGACCAGACCTTCGCGCTCGGCCATATCGCGGCTGGCGACCAACAGGAGAAATGGCTTCCGGGGGGGACGGCCCTTCAACCGCGCCAGCGCTCGGAGCGCCGGTTCCGTCGCGATCGATCCCAACCCGTAGACGGTCTCGGTGGGATACGCCACGAGACGTTCGGCCTTGGTGTGGGACACCGCCGTGGGGATGGCCGCCTGGACCTCGCTGGGGGTCCGAAAGGGAAGCGTCATGGGTCGTGCCTGGCCAAGCACTCGGCCACCACCAAGTCCGCCGGGGTGGTCACCTTTAGGTTGCGGGCGCTGTCGGGCACGATGACCACGCGTTCGCCGATCCGTTCGACCAGCGTCGCGTCGTCGGTGGCGATGATGCCCGCGATCTTGGCGTGCTGATGGGCCCGCTCCAGGAGTTCGCGCGGAAAGCCTTGCGGCGTCTGCGCGCGCCAGAGATCCGCTCGGGCCACCGTCTCGACCACACGCATCTCAGCATCTGCAGTCACTCGCTTGACCGTATCCGACAGCGGAATGCCAGCAACGGCTCCCTCGCCATGCCGGGCGCGGGCAATTACCGCGTCGATCACGCTGGTGTCGACGAACGGCCGCGCCCCATCGTGCACGAGGACCACCCTGCAGTTTGACGGCAGGGCCGCGAGCCCTGCAGCCACCGAGTCGATCCGTTCCGCACCTCCTGCGACCAGCCGCACCAGCTCGCCTTCGAGCTCGCCGAGCCAGCGAGGCGGCGCGTTCAGATCGGTGTCACGCACGACAACAACCACGTGCGCCACGTCCGGGTGGGCGACGAAGGGGCGGACGGCGCGCAAGAGGATGGGAACGCCGCCGACCTGCCGGAATTGCTTGGGAAGGTCGCCGCCCAGCCGGGCGCCCTGCCCTGCCGCGACGATGATGGCGCCTACGTCACGCGGCAAGATTCTGAACCAACTCGTCGATGTGGTGCATCCCGATGAATCGGACACCGTCGATGAGTGTCGGTCCTGCCCCCGCCCAAGCCCCCGCCCCAACGCCGGCCGTCCTGGTAGAGCCGAACACCCGATGAAAACCCAATCGCGCCGCCTCGGCCACGCGACGATCGAGCCCGGCGATGGGCCGCACCTCGCCGCCGAGACCGACTTCACCTACGTAGAGCCCGTCGGCCGGAGTCGGGCGGTTGTGGAGACTCGACACCAGGGCCGCGGCGACGGCGAGGTCGGCGGCCGGTTCGGAGAGACGAACCCCACCCGTCACCTGCACAAAGACGTCCTGATTGGCGAACGAGGAGGAGGTCCGTCGTTCGAGCACCGCGAGCAGGACTGCCAGCCGCCGGGGATCGAGCCCGGTCGCCACGCGTTGCGGGGTGCCGTACCCCGACGGCGCGGCGAGCGCCTGCACTTCGACCAGCACGGGCCGTGTGCCCTCCATGATGGCGGTGACGGCGCTCCCGGTGCTGCCGGCCGACCGGGCCGCGAGGAACACGGCCGAAGGATTGGGCACTGGCTCGAGCCCGTGATCGGTCATGGCGAACACGCCGAGTTCATCGACCGATCCGAAGCGGTTCTTGGTGGCTCGCAGCAGCCTGTAGTCGAGCGAGGATTCCCCTTCGAAGTACAGCACCGTGTCGGCAATGTGCTCGAGGGTCTTGGGGCCGGCGATCCCGCCGCCCTTGGTCACATGGCCCACGATGAGCACGGCGGTTCCGGTCTCCTTGGCGTAACGCATGAGGGCCGCGGCCGATTCGCGCACCTGGCCCACACTACCGGGGGCGCTTTCGAGCAGGTCGGTATAGACCGTCTGGATGGAATCGAGCACAAGGACTTGAGCACCAAGCGCGGTCGCCGCGTCGTGAACGGCTTCGAGCCGGGTCTCGCCGAGCACGCGGACCGGGGCGGCGTCCTCCTGGAGGCGTGCGGCCCGCAACTGCAGCTGCTCCGGCGACTCCTCACCGCTCGCGTAGAGGACGCCGTGCCCCTGGGCTTCGAGCCGTGCGGCCGCTTGGAGCAACAGGGTGGACTTGCCGATCCCTGGCTCGCCGCCGATCAGGGTGAGCGAGCCCGGCACGATACCGCCGCCGAGGACGAAATCGAATTCATCGATGCCGGTGGTCCACCGGGCGAGGGCCGGAGGCTCCACCTCACCAAGGGGTCGGGGTTGGGCCGGAGTCGTCGTTCCGCCCGGTGCTGAGGAGCGAGGCGGGGGGCGCCGCCGACCGCCCCGAGCCGCGGGACGCAGGGTGATCGGCTCCTCGGTGACCGCGTTCCAGGCGCCGCAGCCCGCACACCGGCCGACCCACTTGGGATGATCGTGTCCGCACTCGGTGCAGCGATAGACCGAGCGCGTCTTAGGCGTCATCGCTGAAGGGCTCGTGCCGGTCCGTAAAACTCTCGAAGCGCGTGAAGGACTTGTGAAAGTGCAGTTCGAAGGTTCCAGTGGGGCCGTTGCGGTGTTTGCCGACGATGACCTCGGTCTTGCCTTCCAGACTGTTGCCGTCTTTGTCGATCGGGCCTTCGTACATCTCGGGGCGGTGGATGAAGATGACCACGTCGGCGTCTTGCTCGATGGCGCCGGAATCCCTGAGGTCGGAGAGGATGGGCCGCCGATCGCCCCCGCGTTGTTCGCTGGCGCGCGACAACTGCGACAGCGCGACCACCGGGAGGTCGAGTTCCTTGGCCAGGCCTTTGAGGGATCTGGAAATTTCGGAAATCTCTTGCACCCGGTTTTCGGCGCGTTCAGGACCGCGCATGAGCTGCAGGTAGTCCACGATGATCAGGCCGATGTCGCCCTCGACCTTGAGCCGCCGGGCCTTGGAGCGCATTTCCAGCAGATTGAGAGCCGGCGTATCGTCGATCCACAGGTGGCAGTTTTGGAGCACGCCAGCGGCCCGAGCGAGGCGGGTAAAGTCCTCGTCGCGCAACTTGCCCTTGCGCACTCGCTGGCTGTCGACCATGGCTTCGGCGCAGAGCATGCGCTGCACGAGCGCCTCCTTGGACATCTCAAGCGAGAAGATCGCGACGCCGCATTGCGATTCAACCGCGGCGTGGGTGGCCACGTTGAGGCAGAACGCCGTCTTGCCCATGGACGGGCGCGCCGCCACGATGACGAGTTCCGAGCGATGGAACCCGGATGTCATCTCGTCCAAGTCTACGAACCCGCTGGCCACCCCGGTAATGCTTTTGCCGCTCCGCTGGAGCGATTCAATGCGCTCCATGGTGGGCCAGAGCATCTCCTTGATGCGGGTGAACCCCTCGTCCCCCCGCTCCTGGGAGATTTGGAAGATTCGCGATTCGGCGGTATCGAGCAGATCACCGGCGGCCGTTCGCCCTTCGTAGGCCTCGGCCACCACCGACGTGGCCGTCTCGATCAGGCGGCGAAGAATGGCCTTGTCGCGGACGATGGTGGCGTGGTATTCGAGGTTGGCCGCCGTCGGCACGGCGTCGACCAACTCGGCGAGGTAGTCTACCCCGCCGGCCGCTTCGAGTTCGCCCCGACGGAGCAGCTCGTCGCGGAGGGTGACGTGATCGATCACCACCCGGCGTTCGACCAAGGCTACCATGGTCCGGAAGAGCCGCCGGTGTCCCTCGCGATAGAACATGGAATCGTCCAGCAGCTCCGCCGCGCGCAGCGCTGCGTCCTGGTCGAGCACCATGGCGCCTAGCACAGCCTGTTCGGCTTCGGCGCTCCACGGCGCGGCGCGACCGACGTAGGGATCAGCGGTCGAGAAGCTGCCGGGCGATACGGACGTCATCCCAGGTGGGTTTCTTCCAGTTCGGGTTGCGGAGCAACGCCGCGGGGTGGTAGGTCACGATCAGCGGGATGCCGCCAAAGGTGTGGACCTTGCCGCGTAGCTCTCCGATGCTCTTTCTCACACCGAGCAACGATTCCGCCGCCGTGCCACCGAGCGCCACGATCACCTTGGGCGCTATCAGCGCAATCTGTCGATGGAGATATGAGAGGCAGGCCGCTACTTCGTCCGGCAAGGGCTTCCGGTTCTGTGGAGGCCGGCACTTCACAATATTCGCTATGAATACACTCTGCCGCGAGATATCGATTGCCGCAAGTATCTCCTCCAGCAGGTTTCCGGCCGGCCCCACGAAGGGCCGTCCAGTGGCGTCCTCACGTGCCCCCGGTCCCTCCCCGATGAGCATCATCTTGGCCGCCGGCGACCCTTCGCCCGGCACGGCATGCGCGCGCCCCTCATGGAGGGGGCAGCGGGTACACCCATCCACCGCGGCGGCCACCTCCTCGAGCGATTGCAGCACATCGGCAGCATCCATGAGCGACAGCGCCGGGGGTCCGGCGGAAAGGCCCGGACCCGGGATCGGCGGCGCTCCACGGAGCCAACGAGGGGGCTCGGACTCGCCGGCCCCGGCGCCCCCCGAGTGGGAGCCTCCTGGCCGCGGTGTCCCCAGCACCGCCTCGGCGCCACCCAACTCGGCCTGCTGCTTCAAGTATTGCCGCCTACGGGACAAGGAGCCGCTCCACTCGATCGAGAATCGCCCCGGCGACCTCGCGCTTGGACGTGAGCGGAAGGTCCCAGCGATTCCCGTCCTTGGCAAGTATCGTCACCCGGTTGGTGTCGACGTCAAAGCCAGCCCCGGGCTCCGAGGCATCATTGATAACGATTAGGTCCAGGTCCTTCTTGGTCAACTTCGCCTGCCCCTTGCTCACGGCATCGCCCGTCTCGAGCGCAAAACCGACGACGACACTCCCAGGTTTCCGGTCGGCCTTGGTGGTGAGCAGGATGTCGTCTGTCGCTTTCAGCTCGAGGGTCCAGGTCTTCCCGCCCTCGCGCTTCCGCTTGGTCTCGCCCTGGGTGGTCGGCCGGTAATCCCCTGGAGCCGCTGCCATGATCAGCACGTCGGCCCGGGGCAGTGCTCGGCGGACGGCGGCGGCCAGTTGTGCCGCTGTCTCCACCGGTACCACGGTGACACCGACGGGTGGCGGCTCGGTGGTCGGTCCCGTAATGAGGGTGACCTCTGCGCCGCGTTCCCAGGCCACTTCCGCCACCCGATGGCCCATCTTGCCGCTCGAGCGGTTACTGATGAACCGGATGGGATCGATGGCCTCCCGGGTCGGGCCGGCGGTGATGAGCAGACGCTTGCCATCGAGCCCCGTCCCCTCGCTGCGGACCACCACGCGGGCGGCGTGCGCCAGAATGGTATCTGGTTCGCTCATCCGACCCGGCCGCTCGGAGGGACCCTCGGCCAGCGGTCCGATCTCCGGCCCCACAATGGTCATGCCGCGAGCGCGGAGCTGTTCCAAGTTTCGCGCCGTGGCGGGGTGGGCCAACATGTCGTCGTTCATGGCCGGTGCCAGGACGACGGGGACGGTCGCCGCCACGAGCATCGTGGTGAGGAGATCGTCGGCCAGGCCTTGCGCCGCCCGGGCGATCACGTGGGCGGTGGCGGGCGCGACGATGATGAGATCCGAATCCTGCGCCAGCGTGATGTGGTCGAGGGCGTGCCCGGGATCCCATACCGAACGGAGAACGGGCCGGTGGGTGAGCGCCTCGAAGGTGGCGGGTCCCACGAATTCCGTCGCGCCCCGGGTCAGAACGGTGGTGACGCGGGCGCCCTGCTCGGTGAGCGCCCGTGCGAGGAGGCAGCTCTTGTAGCTGGCGATCCCGCCCGAGACCCCGAGGACGACGTGGCGGCCCGCCAGCACGGCTACGCCTCGGAGCGGCGGCGGCGAACCAGCTTGTACGACAAGTCTTCCTTTGCCAAGGCCTCGAGGGAGGTGGTGGTGAGCTTCTCCTCCTGGGTCGCGATGTGGTCGCGGGGAAACTCGTTCAAGTAACGTGCGAACCGGGACGCCACGAGGACGCCAAGGTACTTGTTGCCATCGGCCGCGCGCGCTGCATCGCTCGGGGTGTAGATCTTCATGAATTCTGCTCCTGTTGTCCGACGCCGTCACGGAGCGCCGCCGCCTCGCGGGCCACGTCGCGCCGGAACGTCTCGATCATGTCTGCCAGGTGGGTGACCCGGGTCACCCGGTGAGTCTCGCCATCCAAGATGGCGCCGATCTGCTCGACCGCCCGATCCACGTCATCGTTGATGACGACGTAGTCGTACTCGCTTGCCGCTTCGACCTCCTCGACCGCCTTGATCAGCCGCCCGACCACGCCCGAGGGGTCTTCCGTGTCCCTCGCGCTGAGCCGGGCCCGTAGTGCCGCCGCCGAGGGCGGCAACACAAACACGTGCACGGAGTCCGGAAACCGCTGCCGCACTTGCCGCGCCCCGTCCACCTCAATGTCCAGCAGGGCGTGCTGCCCCGCGTCCCGAATACGGTTGACCTCGCTGGCGAGGGTTCCGTAGCGGTGGCCACGATATGTCGCCGTCTCGAGGAACTTCCCCGCGGCTTCACGGCGTGCGAACGCGTCGGGGGTGAGAAACTGGTAGTCCACCCCGTCCCGTTCCGCACCCCGGCGCGGCCGGGTTGTGGCCGATACCGAGAAGGCCACGTCGTCCCGTTGCGCGACCAGGCGCCGTGCGATCGTCGTCTTTCCCCCGCCGGAGGGGGAGGACAGAACAACTAGCAACCCACTCACTGTATGTTCTCGAGTTGTTCCCGGAACTTCTCGAGATCGCCCTTCATGTCGATGACGTGGGCCGCAATGGCCGCATCGTTGGCCTTGGCTCCGATGGTATTGATCTCACGACCCAACTCCTGAGCCAGGAACCCGAGCCGCTTTCCCACGGCCGCGTCACTTTCGAGTGTCTCGCGGCTTGCCGCCAGGTGCGCGCGGAAGCGCACGAGCTCCTCGGTGATATCCAGCTTGTCCGCCAACAATGCCAGTTCTTGGGCCAACCGGGCTTCGTCGACCGTTCGTCCGTTCAACAGCTCGACGACGGCTGCTTCGAGCCGGGCACGTTCATGGGTCAGCCGTTCCGGCGCCCGCTTCCCCACAGCCTCGGCGGTGGCCTCCAGCCGGTCGAGCCGGTGTCGCAACTCCGCCACCAGCACTTCGCCTTCGCGACGCCGCATGGCCTGGCACTCGGCGACCGCGCCGAGGACCACCGGTTCGACATCGCCCCATCCAGCGGTCGCCGGCGACCCGCCCGTGGCCAGGACCTCCGGCTGCCGCGCCACGAGTCCAATGTCCACCTCGCCACCAATGCCCAAGGTGGTTTGGAGCTCGCGGAGCCGCGCCACCACCGACCGGGCCCGCTCCAGGTTGAGCTGGAGCGCCCCGTCTCCCTCCTCTGGAGGGGCGGCCCATCGCATGGTGACCGCCACGTGCCCGCGGTCGAAGTCGCGACGCAACCGCTCGCGGACGTCGGCCTCGAGCGCGGCCAAGTTGGACGGAGCCTTGAGAGCCAGATTGAGGAAACGGTGGTTGACGGTTCGGATCTCCACCCGGAGCCGGCCCCCCGCGACCGTCCCTTCCGCAGCCCCGAATCCCGTCATGCTAAAGGGCACTCGACTGGCCTCCAGAGTCCGGTAAAGCCTTGAAAGCTACGCTGATGCAGGAATGAGCGGTAGGGTGCCGAAGGTGCCGGTCAATTGAGGAAGTCCCACCGGACGCCGAACGTGGTTCCGAACCGGGGGACCGGGAACCCGGGGACGTAGGCGCCGTCGGTCCCCTGGAGGTTGTAGCGGTCGTAGAAGATCCGGAGCCGACCGAACTCCAGCTGGACCTGGCCCCGCAGAAACGTGGCGCCGGGATGGGCCAGCGCGGCTCCAACCGCGTCGCGACCCAGCACCCCGGCTCCCCACCGCTCGGCACTGAGTTGGAGTTTGAGATCGAAGATCCCACTCGGGAACTTGCGCAGAAACTTCGACCGGATGGTCGCGCGCCCAACCAAGTGATCCGGGGGCTGACCATCGCTGGACGCTCCGCCAAGCGCCGTGCTGTACCAGCCATCGATGGTGAACCAGGGCGCGGGGGACACCCGGCCGGCGATGGTCATCCACTCGGTTTCGGCCACCGGGGCAAACGCCGCAACCGGCCGAAACGGCTGAAACGCGCGTGGCGCGAAGGCGGCGGTGCGCCACAAGCCGAGCTCCGCACCGAGCACGCGATGGTTCCAGGTCGCCGTGACCCCGATGTCGCGCAGGTCCTGGGCCGAATCGGCGGTGATGGCCGGGTGGCGCACCGCGGAACCCACCCGGGCCGACCCCGCCAGCGTGATGCGCCGCGGCAAGTCGAGCGACGCGCGCAGGCCCACCCAGCTGCTCATGCGATCGCCGTCGTGTCGCTGGTGCCGCGCCTCGGCGCGCAGGCTCACCAGCGAGGTCGGCGACCACCCGGCCTGGGCGCTCACGTCGAGCGTCGTCCAGCGGGAGCCCCCGAAAACACTGGCCTTCAAGACAGCGGTTCGGCTCCGGTGGACTATGGCGCCGCCGTATCGGTCGAAGGATTGAGTCACTCCGCTCCCATCCCAACTCGTCCGTGAATAGAGCAGGTCGATCCGGAGGGGGCTGTCCGGCGGCCCTCGTTCGGTAAAGACCCTGACCCGGTAGTCGCTGCGGTTGCCCTGGAGCGGCTCACCGATGGTATCGGTGGTGGTGACGCCGAGGAACGGATCGCGCTCCGGCTCTGTGCGGAGCAGCTGCGCCTGGGCGCCGAACGACTTGGATTTGAGATACCCCAGTTGTATCCAGTACTGGGTCTGTTCGTGGCCGCTGGCGAAGCCGCTGGCGGTGGGCGCGCTCAGGAAATCCGCCGCGAGTGAGAAGCCGAGGCCCGACGCGAACTGCCGTTGCAGGGCGCCGTCGTAGCGGGCGACGTCGTCATCACCCGTGGCAACCCCCAGTCGCGAACGCGCCGCCAGCCGGTCGTGCCGGCGGGTGTAGAGCGCGACCCGGAGCAACCCGGGCCAGCGCTCCACTTCGACGCGCTCCAGGAGGCTCAGAGACATGAGTACCGGGTCGACCGCCACACTGTCCGGCCCTACGGGAATCAACGGCACGCCGTCGAGCAGATACTCCACCGAGGCGGCACCACGTCCCTGGTATTGCGGCAACTCAGGCCGGCCGATCCACCCGCCGCGCCACACGAACACGCCGGGGATCTGGGCCAACAGATCGCCCAGGGTCTGGGCGTTGGCCCAGTCGATCGAATCGCGATCGAACACCACCCGGCTCCCCGACGGTCGTGGACCTTCGGCGCCGACCAGCGGGAACATTGGCACCCCTTCGGCCTCGAGCCGTTGTGCCTCGAGGAACCGCGCGGTGACATCGACGGTGTCGGGTGGGAGCGAATCCGGAGGCAGGCTGTCCGGGATCTGGCCGGCGAGGCCTCGGGGGACCAACGATGCGCCGGCGGCGAGGATCGCGACGAGTCCGACGGGGATCCTCACGGGCACGGGCGGAGCCTACCGCTTGCGGCTGAGGACGAAGTCGCTGAGGATGCGGACCCCGCTGCCGGTCGGGCCCTTGATCCGACTGGGGGTCTCGCGGTCGGAATACGCGGTGCCGGCGATATCCAGATGCGCCCATGGGAATCCATCGACGAATTCGCTGAGGAACCACGCCGCTGTGATCGTCCCGGCCGATCGTCCGCCGCTGTTCTTCACGTCGGCAATGGTGGACTTGAGCAGCTCGCCGTACCCCTCCCAGAGCGGCAGCGGCCAGGCTGGTTCACCCGCGCGCTGCCCGGCGGTGCGAACGGCGTCGATCAGCGACTCGTCGTTGCCCAGCAATCCCATCGCTTCCTCGCCCAAGGCCACCACGACCGCTCCGGTCAGAGTCGCGATGTCGACCGCGCAGGCCGGCTTGAACCGGCGCGCGTAGGACAGCGCGTCGGACAAGATCAATCGGCCTTCGGCGTCGGTATTGATGATTTCGATGGTCTTGTCGAAGTGAGACCGAATGACATCGCCTGGTTTGATGGCCGTCCCGGATGGCATGTTCTCCGTGGCCGGCACCAATCCAACCACGTTCACCTTGGGTCGGATCTTCCCGATCGCGTCCATGGTCCCGAGCACCGCCGCCGCCCCCGACATGTCGTACTTCATCTCTTCCATGTTGGCGGACGGCTTGAGCGAGATGCCGCCCGTGTCGAAGGTGACCCCTTTCCCGATCAGCACGACTGGTTTCCCGGCTCGTCCCGTGCGCCGGCCCGCCGCGCGGTATTCCACGACGATGAATCGCGGGTCTTGGGCGCTGCCTTGGGCCACAGCCAGGAGGGCCCTCATGCCTTCCTTCTCGATGGCGGCGCGATCGAGCACGGTGACCTTGAGCCGCCGCCGCCGGCCCAACTCTCTGGCCACCTTCGCCAAATGCGACGGCGTGCAGAGGTTGCTGGGAAGCGCTTGGAGGTCGCGGGCGAACCACTGACCGGCGCCGATGGCCACCCCAATGCGGTGGCCGCGCTCCATGGAGGTGGTCGCGCGCGGCGCCAGCAGATCGACGCGCCTCAACTCCGGCTTCTTGTCCTTGGGGGGAGGGGGACGCTTGAGGTCGGTGAACTCCCAGGCCCCGTAGGCCGCTCCTTCCGCGAGGGCCTGGCCGACGGCCACCGACCCAAGCGTCGAGCGGACTTCTTCCGCCACATAGATCGCGGCACGGGGCACCGCCAGGCCTCGCATCCGTTTCGCGGCCAGCGCTGCGGCCGCGCGAACCTGGGAGGCCGAGAGTCCTTCCTTGGGCCCTAGCCCAACGAGCAAGACGCGCTGGGCCGGTGCCCTGGTATACAGCACCACCGCCTCGTCTTTCTTCCCCTTGAAGTCGCCGACGGCGTATACCCGCGAGAGGCTTCCGTCCGCCGCCTCGTCTACCTTAAAGAGGGAAGCTGGGAGCGCACCTTCGGCCACCAGGACGGCCAGACAGTGCGTCTTGAATGTGTGTGGATGGTCAGCGAGAAGGACCGTCTCGAAGGCCATTGAGAAATCCATTGTGCGAGAGGGGCGCTGTCAGGGTCTTACTCCAGCCGGTTCACGGCTGGTGCAACCTAACGGAGGGGGTGAGGGGAGGCGAGGCCCACTGAGGCGGCGGGATCGGAGACGCGGTTCCTGCGAGTGACGAAACGAATTGCGGGGAGATCACTGTGGTGACCTCCCCGCTCCACTCGTGTCCACATGCCAAGCCGTGAACGCCCTCAGCTGCAGCGGTCAGGAAACTCCCGGCAGTAGGTCTCCCAGTCGTGGAGCACCGGCCACTGCTGCTTGGTCAGCTCTCGAAACGTGCCAAACCGCTCAAGCGTTGGCTTTCGGTACCCGCGATCGCAGACCATGCGCCCTCCGTGTTGCTCGTATGTTTCTCGCCCGGGGCCATTCGCTCTCGATACCGATTGGGCGCCCGCGGCGCCTGTGTCCAACCGATTCCAAGAGGAGGCAAGCCATATGCCCGACATTTCTCGTCGGAATCGGGTTGAGCAAGTGCTGGAGATACTTGGGCTTAGGTAGCTACGACGTGCAAAAAGGAACGGGGCAGCCGGTCCATTTCGGCTCCCCCGTTGTATCGGCGCCCCATCGCCTTGCGCCTCGCACGCGACAGGTCCCTTTACAGCCCCAGACGGCAGTTCCAGGAGCTTAGGACGTGCGCGGGCAGGCGTCCGGATCCCCGACCGGCAGATTTGGATTGCAGGCCTGCTGGATGAGCCAAAACCGGGTGAGCTGGCGGAATGTCCCAAAGCGCTCCAGGGCGGGCTTCTGGTACTGTCGACTCGTCATGGCGGCCTCCACGGTGCTGTTGGTGAGCGAACCGGGGCGCGGAGTCTCGCGCTCCGGCGGCGTAGTTCCTCACCAGCTCTTGAGGCAAGCCATGGGCCCTCGGTGCCGGGCCTTATGGTCCGGAGCTTTAACTCGCTGGGATATCACGGATTAGCGAGGGTTTCGGGTGGGAAGTACAACGAGGAGCCGGTGGGTTTCCAGGCTCCCCGTTGTGGTCTCTCAGTTACGCGTGCGGCGCGGTCGTCACACCGCCACGACGTCAAGCCCCGCGACTACGAATGGGCTACGACGTTCTCGGACACCCGTCCCGACACGGGTCCTTCCCCTGCATCAGCATGAAGCCGAACCACTGGGTGAGGTCCCGAAAGGTGCCGAAACGCTCGAGCGAAGGCCTCTCATACGTGCGGTTCATGTCTCTTCCTTCTCCAATCTCCCTGAGGACTGGCACCTGGCCTGTCGTACTCCAGCGTGCAGCGCCGTGCATGCCAATCGGTGGGCACACATGTCCGCTGGCTTAACTGCAAGCGGCATGCCGATGCACCCTCGCCGAACACGCGGCGCCCCGCCGGGGGGAATAGGACGGGCAGCACTAACACCAACATGCACGCCTGCACGGGGTTCGCAAGCCCCCCGTTGGGGCCCGAGGCGCGAGACTGCCACCCGTTGCGCACCCCGGAGGTTGCATGATGTAACGTTATATGTAGGAAGCTCGCGCCAGGTGTAGCGGCGCCCTGACCACTCTGTGTCAGGTGGGCGGGTCCCCATCCCCCCGCCCGACCCCTCGTCGCCCTCCGGCGCCGTGCCCGGGTTGCCGAAATGGGGCCTCCCCGGGGACGTTCCAAGGGCGCAAGCGAGCCCCTTGGCTGGCTCCGACCTCCCCCGTCCGCCTGGCTTCCTGACCC
>JBFGLJ010000006.1:0-35460 GCA_041576235.1 Gemmatimonadales bacterium
CACCCCCCCGGCCCCCGCGGGGGACACCGTGTCTCCTCCGGCGTCACCGGAGGTCTCGGCGCCGTTTCTCCCCGCGGATACCGTGGTTGCACGCTCGGGTCTCTACGACTTCGCCGTGGGCACCCATGGGGCGCGCCTCCTCCAAGCCCGGCTCAAGCAATACCGCTCGCAGGCCAAAGGCGCCTCCGCGACCGCGCCCCTCGAGCTACTGCTGGAGGGCAGCGATGTCCTGAGCCTCCGCCTGCTCCGCGGGCAGGACACCGTCCACATCGATCGATGGGTCTTCCGCACCGACGCTCCGGACGAATTCACCGTGACCGGCGACACGGCGATCGTCTTGACGGGAGCGGAGCAAGGTCTCGCGGTAGAACTGCGGTACCGCTTTACCCCCGAGCAGTACATCATCGCCGTCGACGGGGAGATCGCCGGCATCGGGCCCAACGGTGCGTTGCTTCTCATTGGGCTGGGCCCGGGCCTCCGGAACACCGAGGTCGACTCGGCGGGTAACGCCAACGACATGGCGTATGTCACGAAGCACGCCAAGACAACCCAGCACAAGTTGTCCAGCCTCGACCCGGGCGTGCCGAAGACTGTCAGCGGGCCGTTCGAGTGGGTCGCCGTCAAATCCAAATACTTCGTCACCGCCCTTCTCGCTGTCGACAGCGGTGCCATGGCCATCAGCGGGATGACCGCGACGGCCCCGTTGGCTGCTGGGGAGAAGCCCACCCGCGCCGACATGTGGGCCAGCATTCCGGTGGCGGCCGATGGCCGATTCCGGTACCGGCTCTACACCGGGCCGATGGAGCATTCCCGCCTCGCGGCCATCGGCCACGATCTGGATGACGTCAATCCCTATGGATGGCCGGGATTCCGGACCTTGATCCGTCCGGTGGCCGTGGCGGTTCGATGGCTGCTGGTGTGGATGCACGACAACTTGTACATGAGCTACGGGGTGGTGCTGGTCGTGTTTGGGGTCCTGGTCCGGATTATTCTGTGGCCCTTGAACCAAAAAGGCATGCGCGCGAGTCTCCGCATGCAGGCCATTCAACCCCTCATGAAGGAAGTGCAGGAGAAATACAAGTCGGAGCCGCAGCGCCTCCAGCAAGAAGTGTTCAAGTTGTACAAGGAACACAATGTCAACCCGTTCGGCGGGTGTTGGCCGGTTCTCCTGCCGCTGCCGGTCCTGTTCGCCCTGTTCTTTGTCTTCCTCAACACGATCGAGTTGCGAGGGGTCCCATTCTTGTGGCTCCCCGACCTCGCCCGTCCCGATCCGCTGTATATCATCCCGGTTCTGATGGGGCTCTCCATGTGGGCGGTGAGCAAGATCGGCCAACTGGGGGTGCCTCCCAATCCCCAAATGAAGATGATGCTCTATGTCATGCCCGTGATGATGACGGTGCTCTTTGTGACGTTTCCATCAGGGCTCAACCTCTACTACACCGTCAGCAACATCGTCAGCATTCCCCAGCAGTGGTTCCTGGCGCAGGAGCGCGTCAAGGCCAAGCCGAGTGCGGGGAAGGCGCCATCGGCCGCGCCGCCTGCCCGCCCGGCCCCGAAGAAGCCCTCCCACAAGAAGCCCAAGGCGAAGAAACCCAAGCCGTAGCCCATCCTGCGGGTCCTGCTCTTACATTTCCGCCATGTTGTCGGACACCATAGCGGCCTTGGCAACGCCGCCAGGACGGGCGGCCCTGGCCGTGATTCGCCTGAGCGGACAGGACGCGTTCGCCGTAGCCAATCGTGTCGTGTACCGATTCCGCGGAGACCGGCCCCGCCGGGCTACGCTGGCGACCTTCCTCGACGGCGATGGTGCGCCCCTCGATCGCGGCCTCTACACCGTGTTCCCGGCGCCGGAGAGCTATACCGGGGAAGACATGGTGGAGTTCTCGACGCACGGGGGCCTCCTGGTTCCACCGAAGCTTTTGGCGGCGCTGGTCCTGCACGGCGCACGCCAGGCCCTCCCGGGGGAGTTCACCCGACGGGCCGTGCTCAATGCCAAGATGGACTTGCTCCAAGCCGAAGGCGTCGGGGACCTCGTCGATGCAACGGCCCCTTCTCAAGCGCGGCTGGCCCTGAATCAACTCGACGGCGGCCTCTCCCGCCGTCTGACCCAGTTGCGGGAGGACTTGGTCGAACTCGAAGCGCTCCTCAGCTACGACATCGACTTCCCAGAGGAAGACGACGGCCCGCTCCCGGTCGACCAGGTGGGCGAGAAGCTCGCCGGAGTCGCCGCCCAGGTGGAACGGCTCCTCGCAACCGCCCCCGCCGGCGAGCGGCTCCGGGAAGGCGCTCTGGTGGTGTTCGCCGGCCGGCCCAATGTCGGGAAGTCGTCGCTGTTCAATGGCCTCCTCGGCCGGGATCGGGCAATCGTGACGGAGCACCCCGGGACAACCCGGGACGCCATCGAGTCAGCGACCACCTTCTGCGGCTGGCCCGTTCGCTTGGTCGACACCGCGGGGTTGCGCGACGCCGCCGGTCCCGTGGAGCAGCTTGGGATCGAAGTGAGCCAGCGGTACCTGGCGGCAGCGGACCTGGTTTTGTTGTGCCTCGAAGCGGGGCAGACTCCGAACGCCCATGAGCGTCGCTTCCTCGGCGAGCGGGGAGCGACGGCCATGGGGGCGGGGGCGGGGGTGCTCTACGTCAGGACCAAGGCGGATCTGGGCCCCCCACCCACGGAAGGCATGGCCGTATCGGTTATGACGGGACAAGGATTGGATGAGCTGAAGCAGGAGGCGGCGCGCCAGGTGTTCGCCGGGCAATGGCAACTCGCGGATCTGGAGCCGGTCCTCACCCGGGAGCGCCACCGCGACGCCTTGCGGCGGGCACACGACGCCTTGACTGGGGCTGCGCCCCACTTGGTGGCCGGCGGTGACCCGGTGCTCGGCGCCCACCATATTCGCGACGCTGTGCGACGCCTCGACGGATTGATCGGAACCGTGGACGTCGAGGACATCCTCGATCGAGTGTTTGCTTCTTTCTGTGTGGGGAAGTAGGTGTGGGCTGAGCGATGTATCCGACACTGCGAGCGGCCATGAGCGCTGTCGTCTGGTTGGACGCCCTAGAGGACGCGCAACGGCGCGCCCACGCCCAAGAGAAGGCCGTGCGGTGACCGCCGAGGCCGTCTACAGGTCGGGGATCGCCGCCTATCGGCGTGATGAAGCGGAGCTCGGGTTTCTCCGCGCGGCCTGGGACGGACTCAGACAGCGGTTTCCAGAGAGCCGCTGGCGGACCCGCGCGAATGTATTCGGGGGTCGGGCGTGAGAATCACGGTGCGGCGCCATGGCACCATCGTGATCGAGGGGGATGTCACGATCACCGATGAGGAGGGCAACCCCGTCCCTCGCCCGCCGACCAAGCATCCCGACGTCATCAAACTCTGTGGGTGTGGCCGGTCCGCTCGCCGGCCGTTCTGCGATGGAAGCCACAAGGTGGCGTCGTCCTAAGCCGTCTGGACTCCCTGGGCGTGATCCTCGGCGCCCTGGAAGTCCGCGGGATGGGCGCGCAGGGCCGCGGCGATGCCGCGCGCGCCGACCAGCGCTTCCGCCATCCGATGACCCAGGTAATAACCGGCCCGCTCCGGAATGACTCGGCCGCCCACCAGCCGCGCGGCTGGGCTCATGCCGCCCGACAGGTAGCGCAGGCGGAACCCCAAGCCGGTGCGGTCCAGGTCGGGGGCCGTAGCGCGGCGGAGGAACGCCTCCAATTCGCGGAGACGGTGGTACTGTCTCGTGGCATACCCGAAGTAGCGTGAGGGCGGCAACCCAGGAACCACGGCCTGGGACGCGTGGACGGCCAGCCCCTCGTTGAGCATGAGTTCGCGCAGGGTCACCCAACTTCCGGTCTTCCAATAGTCGTAGTAGCCGCCGGTTTCGGCGACGACGGTCCGGATGGGGCTCTGGCTCTGCGGCGAGGTATAGCGCACCGTATGCGCCAACTCGTGCGCCACCCAGAGGGGAATCTGGGTGGCAGGGAGCCCCATCCCGTAGGTCTCGGGGTTGGCGCGTCCGGTAAAGTGTTCGATGCAGATGAAGGCGATTCCACGCCCGTCCACCACCAATTCACCCGCGTTGGCGCCGCCCACCCCCACCATGAGATAGACGTCCGTGGGCCGGTCGATCCCGAGCACCGCGGCTGCGCGCGCCATGGCCTCCTCGACGGCTCCCACCACGTCGGTCGATTCGACCAAGGCGAGGAGGTCGGCGCGATCCGCCGTGAGGGTCTGCGCGATGACCTGGTGTGCCGGTGGCGAGTCGGGATCGAGGACGTAATTCCGCCAATAGGCCGAGAGGACGGCATGATGGGTTTCGTAATACGATCGGTAGGCGGCGAACCGATCGGGGGCTTTGAGGATGGCGAGGAACTCGGGAACGAGATCGATCAGCACGCGCCACAATAGCAAGGTCTGCCGAGGCGGTCAAGCAGAGCGCTATGCCAGCGGCTCGTCCTTCTTGCGCTGCGCGATGTCGCTCAAGAAGCGCCGTTCTTCGACGGTGAGACTGTTCATGCCTTCAGCGCTGATCTTATCGAGCACGCGATCCAGTTCTGCGGTGACGGGATCTTGTGCTCGCTTGCGCGGCCGCGGAGCGGGTGGCGGGCCATGCGCTTCCGCCGCGAACTCATCCGGCTTCGCGACCAGGACCCGTTCGGGCGGCGTCGGCGTCGGCGTCGGTCGCTGCTGAAAGAGCGTTTGCGCTCGAAAGAACGCATACCCAAAGAGCGCCCCCCCCAGGTGGGCCCAGTGGGCAATGCCGTCCGCGCGACCAATCGTGGCCAAGACCAGATCTAGGACGACCAGTCCAATGATCAGCGTCTTGGCCTTGATGGGGACTGGAATCGGAAACACCATGAGTTCCGCATCCGGCCAGAAGAGAGCAAACGCCACGGCGATACCCAGAACCGCGCCCGACGCCCCCGCAAACGGCGCCACCACGGTGAGGCTCGCCAACCCAAGGGACAAGAGCGCACCGCCGAGGCCGCAGAAGAGGTAGAACCGAATGAACACCCGACTCGAGAGCCGGTGTTCAACGGGCGGCCCTAAGAAGAACAGGAGGAGCATGTTCAACGCCAGGTGGACCGGGCCGGCGTGGACAAACATGTAGGTGAGAAACGTCCAGGGCGCGCCCCACACGTGACCGGGCCGGAAGACCAAGCGTGGGGCCAGCGCTGGGAGCAGGGTCATCAACAACAGGAGCACCACCGCGTTGACGACGATTAGTCGCCACACCCAGGGGGTCATGCGGGTGAAGTGGACAGCGCTCATGCGATCGATACCCTCATGAGAATAGACGCCGCCGAGCGTCAAGGTGTTCCCGGAGGACGGGCGGGGAGGTGGCAGATCCGCTCACACAGGTCGGCAAATTCGATGCCGGAGGCTCGTGCGGACTGGGGAAGAAGGCTCGTCGCGGTCAGGCCGGGCAGCGTATTGGCCTCTAAACAGAGCGGTTCTCCCTCGGGTGTCAAGCGAAAGTCGACCCGCGAGTAGCCGCCCAGTTTCAAGGCCCGGTGCGCCGCCATGGCGAGGTGTTGACACCGCTCCACGACAGCGGGAGGCAAGTCTGTGGGAAAGATCTCCTCGGACATGCCCGGTGTGTACTTGCATTCGTAGTCAAAAATCGGGTGTTGGGGGATGATCTCGCCGACCGTGAGGGCCTCGCCAGCGAGGATTCCGACAGTGACCTCGCGCCCGGGAACGAACGCTTCGATGAGCACCTCGTCGTCGTAACGGCGGGCCTCGGCGACCGCCGTCGCCAATTGGGCTCCCGCCTCTACCACGGCCAACCCGACGGTCGATCCTTCGCGGGACGGTTTGACCACCACGGGCCACCCCAACGTCCGTTGGACAAGGTCCGTGGACTGCGGCGCCATCATCCAGTCGGCCGTCGGCACCTCGGCCTGGCGAAACAAGCGCTTGGATATGTCCTTGTCCATGGCCAGCGCACAGCCCAGCGGTCCCGTGCCCGTGTACGGAACACCGATCACCTCGAGGAGGGATTGCAGAGTACCGTCCTCTCCCCACCCGCCGTGCAGGGCAAGAAAGATCCGTTCGGCATCCCGCACCACGGGCATGTCGCCCAACCCGGAGATCAAGAGACCGCGCTCGAGCGCGGCCAGTGCCTCGGGCGGCGGCGGCGCCGGACCGACATCGGTCGAGAGAAAGGCGCCTTCCGCCTGGGGTGCAACGTACCCCGTGGCGGTGTCGACGACGCGGACGTCGTGCCCCTTCGAGCGCAAGGCCGTGACGACCTGCGCCGCGGAGGCGATGGCCACCTTGCGTTCCGACGACGTGCCGCCCGTGAGGACGGTGACCCGCACCCTATGGGCCTCCGATGAGTTGCTGGAGCAAGTCGTAGCGGGTGATGACTCCCAGGAGGGCGCCATCCCGTTCGACCAGGACGGCCGGCGTATCGCGTGACAGCATCGGCGCGACCTGCTCGGCGGGGCAAGCGGCATCGACAACAGGAAAAGGGGCCTCCATGATTTCCCGGACGGGCCGGTCGAGGAGACTGGGCTGGGCCAGAGAACGAGCCATCAGCGTTCCCTCGATCAAGCTTCCGACACAGGTCCCGTTGTCCAATACGGGAATCTGGCTGACTTCGTAGGTGTTCATCAGGTTGAGCGCCTGCCGGACCGCGGCCGCGGGAGACACACTGACGACAGCCGGGGCCTTGGCGGTCCGGCGCTCGAGCAAGTGCTCCACGGTCACCTTGGGAATCGCGAGCAGTTGATTCTCCCGCATCCACTCGTCATTGAACACCTTCGAGAGATACCGCTCTCCGGTGTCGCACAAGATGGTCACCACGACCGCCCGCGGATCATCGAGTGCCTTTGCGATGTCGACGGCCACCGCGACGTTCATCCCGGCCGACCCGCCGACCAGGATTCCCTCCTCACGCGCGAGGCGGCGCGCCATGGCAAATGATGTCTTGTCGGGTACCGAGCGGAATTCATCGATGGCGTCGAACCAGATGGTTGTGGGGATCTTGTCTCCCCCGACGCCTTCGACCTTGTACGGCGCGCCCTCTCCCAACGTCTTGGTCGCCGCATACCCGGCATAGAGTGAACCAACCGGATCCACCGCAATCACCCGGATGTCGGGCTTCCGTTCCTTGAGGTACTTCCCGGCGCCGCTCACCGTGCCCCCAGTGCCGGCGCCGGCCACGAGGTGGGTCACCGTGCCGTCCGTCTGGGTCCAGATCTCGGGGCCCGTCGTCGCGTAGTGGGCGTCGGGATTGATGGCGTTATAAAACTGGTTGGCCAGTACAGCCCCGGGGGTCTCCTCGACGATCCGCTTGGCGCGCATCACGTAGTTGTCCGGGTGGTCGGGAGGCACCGCGGTCGGGGTGATCACCACTTCGGCACCATAGGCCCTGAGCAGCCGGACCTTCTCTTGCGACATCTTGTCAGGCATGGTGAAGATGCATCGATACCCCTTGAGCGCCGCGGCTAAGGCCAACCCGACCCCGGTGTTCCCCGACGTCCCCTCCACCACCACCCCGCCGGGTGAGAGGTCGCCGCGGCGCTCGGCGTCCTCGATGATCGCGAGCCCGATCCGATCCTTGACCGACCCACCGGGGTTCACGTACTCCGCCTTCCCGTAGATCGGCGTGCGGAGACCGGCGCCGACGCGGGAGAGGTGAATCAGGGGGGTCCAGCCAATCGTCTCGAGGACCGAGGGATATGGTTTGGCATGCGGCGGGAGCGGCGTCATGGGGTGGGGTCTCCCTTGCCGGGAACCCGGAAGATGATCGGTTGCTCGAAAGCGGTGCTGGCCGGCACGCCATTTCGTAGGGCCGGGGCAAACCGCAAGGCAGGAACGGCTGCGAGGGCGGCGGTGTCCAAGGCGGTGTGGCCGCTGGACTCCTTCACCCGAGTCGAATCGGGAATAGTCTTCCCGGTCGAATCGACGAAGAGACGCAACACGACTGTCCCCTCCACACCCTGCTCGAACAGATCGACCGGATACTGAACCGGGGGGTCGGCGTTCACCGAGATCGGGGGTTGGTCTCTGCGGCTGGTGCCAGACTGCGGAAGCCGTCCGTCTGGTCCGGGTGTCGCACTCCCCCCGCAGGCGCCGATCGCCACGACCAGGGCGAGTCCAAGTCTCGAGATCGTCATTCCTCGACCTGTCGTTTGAGTTCCGCGAGTCGGTTCAACGCCTCGAGCGGCGTCAGTGCATCCAGCTCCAACTCGCGGAGCACGCGGAGGGACGGATGCGTCTTCTCCTCGGTGAACAGCGGGAGTTGGCCGGGGTCCGGGTGGCCGGGCGCTGCCCCCGGGAGCATGCGGTGCTCGTGCTCGAGGGCGCGCAGGACCTCGGTGGCGCGGTCGACGACACCCTTCGGAAGCCCGGCCATCTGCGCCACATGAATGCCATACGAGCGGTTGGTCCCTCCCGGCTCGAGGCGATGAAGAAAAACCACCCGGTCGGCTGCCTCTCGCACCGCCACGTTCCAGTTGTGCGCGTGCTCGAGTTCCTCGGGGAGTTGCATCAGCTCATGATAGTGGGTCGCGAACATCGTCTTGCATCCCAATACTTCGTGGACATATTCGGTTACCGCCCAGGCGATCGCCACGCCGTCGTAGGTAGAGGTCCCTCGGCCAATCTCATCGAGGAGCACGAGACTCTGCGGGGTGGCATTGTGCAAAATGGCGCTCGTCTCGCTCATCTCCACCATGAACGTCGATTGCCCCTGGGCGAGGTTATCGCTGGCCCCGACCCGGGTAAACAACCGATCGACGACGCCAATCGTGGCGGCACTCGCCGGCACAAATGACCCCATCTGGGCCAGGACGACGATGACACCGATCTGCCGCAACATCGTTGACTTGCCCGCCATGTTCGGCCCCGTCACGAGCAGCACCCGCGCGGACGGGGTGAAATCGACGTCATTCGGAATGAAGTCTTCTCGGGCCATCATCTGCTCGAGGACAGGATGGCGGCTCTTTCGCAGCGACAGGTCGAATCCATCCGTCATTCGTGGCCGGGTGTAGCGATGGTGGACCGCCAGGTCGGCCAGCCCGGCCCACACGTCGAGGTGGGCCAGGGCGCGTGCCGTGGTCTGAAGACGTTCCGATGCTTGCCCGGCACCCGTCCGCAACCGACCGAACAGCTCCGCCTCCCGTTGCCCAATGCGGTCTTCCGCTCCGAGGACCTTGGCCTCGTACTCCTTGAGTTCGGGGGTCACGTACCGCTCGGCGTTCGCCAAGGTCTGACGGCGCTCGTACTGTGCGGGTACGCGGGCGGTGTGCACGCGGGTGACCTCGAGGTAGTACCCGAACACCTTGTTGAACCCGACTTTCAGGGTTGGGATGCCCGTGCGTTCGCGCTCCCGGGCCTGGAGTTGCGCGATGTAGCTCTTCCCGCCATCCCGCAGGACTCGCGCCTCATCGAGCTCGCCATCGAACCCGGGTCTGATGACCGCCCCGTCGGCGAGAGTTGCCGGCAGGTCATCGACGAGCCCGCGGTGCAGTTCCTCGGCCAGGTCGCCCAGGAGATCGAACTCGCTCTCGAGGGCGTGCAACGCCCGGCTCGTGTCGGCGCCCGACACGGTGCGCAGCGCCTCCAGCACATCGGGTAACCGGCGGCAGGAGTCCCGGAGGGCCCCCATTTCTCGTGGGGTTGCGCGGCCCGAGGCCGCCCGGCCGGCAAGGCGCTCGAGGTCCCTCACGCCCTCGAGCGATTCCCGGATGCGAGCGCGTCCAGGCTCATCGCTGGCGAGGGTGTCGACGGCATCGAGACGATCTTCGATCGCAGCCGGATCGCTCAAGGGCGAGAGCACCCAGCGTCTGAGAAGGCGGCTTCCCATCGGGGTGAGGGTGCGATCGATCACCTCCAACAGGGTCACACCCCGAGCGCCCGCGCGCAGAGGCTCAACGAGTTCCAGGTTACGGCGTGTCATCTCGTCGATCCACAGATGCCGGGCACTCCGGCGGAGGGCCGGGCGGGTGAGGTGCGGGACACCGGCGGGCTGGAGTTCCGTCAAATACCGTAGCAGGGCGCCGGCCGCGCCGATTGCCGGCGTGTCGGCATCACCGAGCCCCAGCCCATCCAGCGACGCGAGGTCGAAACGGCGACACAGGTCCTCGCGCCCCATGTCGGGATCGAATTCCCAGGCTTCTCGCTCGGTCCGCATGACGTCCCCGGCCACCGAGACAGGCCGCCCGGTGGGGATAACGAGCTCGGAAGGAGCGAACCGCCCGAGCGCTTCCTCGATCCCCTGCGAAGGGACGGTTTCCAGGAGAAATTCTCCCGTACTCAAGTCCACGGCCGCCAGGCCGGCCCGGTCCGCACCGGGCCGAAGCGCCACGAGAAAATTGTTTCGGTCGCCCGGGACCCACCCGTCATCGAGCACCGCCCCGGGCGTGATGGTCTCGATGACCTCGCGGCGGACGAGCCCCTTGGTGGGGGTGGGTTCCTCGACCTGCTCGCAGATGGCTACGCGTTGGCCCTGGGCCAAGAGCTGCCTGATGTACTGTGGGGCGGCCTTGGCCGGGACCCCGGCCAGGGGAATGCCGTCCCCTCGAGAGGTGAGGGCGATGTCGAGCAGCCGGGCGCCGATCTCCGCATCCTCGAAGAACATCTCGTAAAAGTCACCCATGCGAAAGAACAGGATCGCATCGCGGTGCTGCGACTTGATGCTCTGGTACTGACGCATCAGCGGGGTTCCGGTCCGATCGGCGGTGTGCTTGGTCACGGGTGCTGAACGATGAACGGGTTGCCACCGAACTCGCGTTGCACCCGAGCCGCCGCCCTCTCCGCAGCGGCTCGGTCCGCAAACGCACCCACCCGCACTTTGAGCCACCCGTTCTCCGGGACGACCCTGACGGCGTATCCGAGGGGCTCGAGGCGATCCTTGGCCGCGGTCGCAGCCGCCTCGGTCCGGGCGGCGAGGGCCTGGACCCAGTAGGCCTGCCCGGAGGGCACCTTGGGGCTCGGGGAGACCGAATCGGTCGAATCGGCCCGGCACCGGGACCGGTAGTACTGCAGTCGATTCCTGAGTTCGACATCGGCCCCGACACCGTCGAGTCCCGTCGCCAGCCATTGGCAGGCGGCGGGTGTGTTCCCGAGATCGAAATAGGCCCGTGCCGCCCAGAGCGCCGCCACTGGGAGCAAGGGGCTTCCGGGGTGGTCTTGCCGGATGGCCTCGAGGTTCCGCACCGCCGCTTCCCGATCGTGGGCGGCGTAATCGATTTGGGCGAGCCGGAGCAAGGCGTCGTCTGCCCAGGGCGACCATGCATACTCGATCGAGACCCGTTGATAGAAGCGTTGCATCTCCTGCGCGGTTCCCGCGATGCTCCCCGCGGTGTACAGCACCTCGGCATAGAGACTGTCCGTTGGCGGCGTTGCCCTGAGTAAGTGGTCGAGGACAGATCGGGCGGAATCCGAATGCCCCTCGCGAGCCATCGCCAAGGCCTCGACCAGGCGCGCATCATCCTGGGCGGTGCACGGCGTGGACACCGCGGCCGCACACAGCAACGTGATCCATCCCACGAGCCCCCGTGTCATCCGACCTCCTGCACGACAGGCGCCACCTGGGCTACCAGGTCGCACACGACACCAGCCTCGTCCGACACCCGGGTCGATTTGAGCAGTCGGTCGGCTGCGAGGGCGGCCTCGAACGCGCTGCCCAGACGCGCGGCGGACCACGTCGGCGCGAGGCGGCTCCAGCGATCGGCTTCCTGCTTCCAGCCGGGGAGGCCGGCGGGTCTGGCGGCCCGGAGACTCCCGAAGACCGCGCGTCGGAGGACCTGGTTGCGGTCGCCACGATCGAGGTGTTCCCGGGCCAGGGCGATGCCCACGAGGGCGGTGCCGAGTGCGCTCACCAGCCGTACGCCGGTGACCCCGGGCTGCGCCAGCACGAATGGGAGCAGGGTCAAGGCTCCGGAGGTATCGCCTTCCAGCACGGCGTTCCGCCAATCGACCGTCGTCTCGCCGAACCGAACACCGATCAGGTCTTCAATCATGGGTACGGTGACCGGCTTGTCTCCAGCCATTGCCCAGATCTTGTTCAATTCGGCCAACAGGCTGGCCAGGTCGCTTCCCACGACGTCCACCAAATGCCCGACCGCCTCGGGTTCGATGGCCATCCCGAGATGCTTGGCGCGGTACTCCACCCAGCGGCGGGTGCGTTCCGGCGTCAACGGCTCGACGTCGACCGCGTAGGTCAGCGCGGTCAGGTCTGGATCCGGCTTCTCTGCTGCGCTGCCCTGGACGAGGATCAGCAGCGTCTCGGGCGCGGGATTGTCGAGATAGGTGAGCGCGACCTTTCGGGTCTTGGCTCGGCGCTTCCAGGCTTCGACATCGCGGACCAGGAGCACGCGCCGTTCGGCCATCATCGGCAAGGCGCGGCACAAGTCGCCGAAGTGTTCGGGTGCCAGGCGTGCTGCGCTGTGGTGGTCGAAGTTGAAGTCCCGGAGTCCGGGATCGAGGACCTGGTCGAGCAAGGCCGTGATCGCTTCGTCCTTGAGCACATCCTCTGCCCCATAGAAGTAATAGGCCGGCTTGGGGCCGTCCTTTTTGAGGGTGCGGTAGAAAGCACTGAGCGAGTGGGGCATAAGCCTGAATCTTACTCCGGCTTCCGGGGTCAAGAAACCCACCCGAGGTGGTTCCGGATCCCTAGGCCTTCCTGGCTGGCGGGCCTACGACATGAGCCTCGCAGAAGAGAAGGGTGGTGAGGGTCTTCGCGTCCTGGATACGGCCCCGCCTGACCCGGGACCGCACCTCAGACCACGGAACGATCTGGAGTTCGATGAGTTCGTCGATATCACGGGACGGAGCGCCGGGGCTGAGCCCGTGAGCGCAGAAGAGGTGGATGCGCTCATCGGTGAAGCCCGGAGTGGTGTAGATGGCCAGGAGGGGCACGACATGGCTCGCCGTATAGCCGGTTTCCTCCTGCAGCTCGCGCTGGGCACACTGCGCTGGCGTCTCGCCGCTGTCGAGGCGGCCCGCGGGCACCTCATCGATGTATCCGTCTGCCGCGTGCCGGAATTGCCGGAGAAGAATGACGCGGGGGTCGGGAGCGGATGGTGGATCGAGAAACGGAAGAACGGCGGCCGCCCCCGGATGCCTCACCATTTCCAGCTGCCCCGTTGCCCCGTTGGGGAACCGGACATCGTCGAGATCCAGATTGATCACACGACCCGTGTGCAATCGCCTGGCTGAGAGGAGTGCCATCGCGCCATCCCTGGTTCGAGGACGTGACCGAGCCGGGCCGCGGTGCGGACGTGGGCCTCTACCAGCTGCGCACCCAAGCGACGGGAATCTTGAGGGCTTCGCGGGCGAAGTACCCGAGCTCTCGCCGCACATTGGCGGAAATGGGGCTCGTCCGCGTCGGAGAACTGAACGCCTCGAGTCCCAGGCGCCGTGCTTCGAGGCGCAAGCGGCCCATATGAAATGGATCGCTGACGAGCAAGATGGTCTCGAGATTCTCTTCCTTGAGCCACTTCGCGACCGAGCGAATCGAGGCCTCGGTGGAGCGTCCCTCCGGGCGGACCACGAGGGCCTCACCGGGCACCTGCAGCGACCGCAGGTACCGCTTGCCCACGGCCGCCTCACTGGCGGTATCGCCGCGCCCGATGCCCCCGGTGAGGACGATGAGCGGGGCCAGCCGGGCATCGTAGAGCGTCCGCGCATGATCGAGCCGGGCTTGGAACACCGGCGAGGGTCGCCCGTCATACTGGGCGGCGCCCAGCACCACGATCGCATCGCTCGGCAAGCGGCGATCCTGATGCGCCGCGCCGATCACAAATGCCAAGGAGATTAGATACGCGAGGGCCGCGGCGAGGACGCCGAGGCCCAAGAAGACACCGAGAGATCGAATGCCCTTCACATCGGAAAGCTACCCGTGGCCGGGAGGCACCTCAAGCGGTGATTCGCCGTTACAGATCGAATGCTTGTCCAAGCCGTGGAACGACGACTTTCTCGACCCCTTCGTCCTTGAGCAGCGTCACCATGGCTTTGGTGGCCTCGTTTTCTCCGTGTACCACGAAGGCCCGGCGAATCGGACCCCCCAGGCGCCGCACCCACGCCCGGAGCTCGTGCTGATCGGCATGTGCGGAATATCCATTGATGACCTCCACGCCGGCACGAAACTCTATTTCGTCTCCAAAGACCTTGATCGTGCGCGCCCCTTCGAGGATTCGGCGCCCGAGGGTATGCGCGGCCTGGTAGACCACGAACAGCACCACGTTGCGGTGGTTCCCACCGTGATTGGCCAGATGATGGAGAATGCGACCGGCTTCGACCATGCCGGAGGCCGCGATGATGACGGCCGGTCCCGGACGGGAGTTCAGTGCCTTGGACTCGCTGACATCACGAATGTACTGCACCATCGGCCACTCGAAGAGCCGGGCCGCGTGTTCGACCAGCGGTTCTCGGCGGTCGAAGACTTCGGGATGCAGCCGGAAAATGTCGGTGGCGTTGACCGCGAGGGGACTGTCGACGAAACACGGAATCTCAGGAATCTTGCCGGCGCGCCACAGGCTATGCAGGGCGTAGACGATCTCCTGGGTGCGCCCCACGGCGAACGCCGGGATCAAGACCTTCCCGCCGCGGGCCGCTGCGCTTCGCACCACCTCGCCCAGGTGCTGCTCCGCACCGGCCACCGATTCGTGGGTCCGGTGGGCGTAGGTCGACTCGATGATCAACGTGTCCACGGGACCGGCGGGCGGCCGGGGATCCCGGATGATCGGCAGCCCGCTCCGACCGATGTCACCGGAGAAGACCAGCCGGTGAGGCCGGTCCTCGCTGATGCGTATCGCCACTGAGGCCGAGCCGAGAATATGTCCGGCGTCCGTGAATTCGAACGTCAGATTCTTGCGCAGGTGCACCGGCCGCTGATACGGGATCCCAATCAAGAGTTCCTGAACAGCAATGGCATCAGCCATGGTGTAGAGCGGCTCGCTCTCGGGTCCCTTCTTGCCACGACGGGCCAGGTACTCCGCATCCTTCTCTTGGATGTAGGCCGAGTCGGGGAGCATGATGCCGCAGAGATCGTGCGTCGCGGGCGTGGAATAGATCGGCCCGTGAAAGCCGTGAGTCACCAGCAGTGGCAGGCGTCCCGAGTGATCGATGTGGGCGTGGCTCAACACGATGGCGTCGAGTCGGCGGGGGTCGAAGGGCAATGCGGCATTGAGCCGGTGGGCCTCCTTCCGCCGGCCTTGGAACAACCCGCCGTCCAGGAGAATGCGCGCCCCGGCGGCTTCAAGCAGATGCATGGAGCCGGTCACGTGGCCGCCAACGGCACCGTGGAACGTCAAGCGGAACGCGGTCATCGGGTGCCGAACAGACGGTCGCCGGCGTCGCCGAGGCCGGGGAGGATGTACCCGTGCTCGTTGAGCCCGCGGTCGAGAGCCGCGACGAACACCGGCACATCAGGGTGGTCGCGCTCCATGCGCGCCACCCCGTCGGGTGCCGCCACCAGGGAGAGGAGACGGATGCGACGGGCCCCCGCCTCCTTCAGCTTCGTGACCGCGGCCGACGCGGAGCCTCCGGTGGCGAGCATCGGGTCGAGCACGATGAAGTCGCGGTCCTCTCCGCCGGGGGGAACCTTGAAGTAGTAGCTCACGGGTTCGAGGCTCTCGTGATCCCGGTACACCCCGATGTGGCCAACACGCGCGGACGGGATGAGCTGGGTGATGCCCTCGACCATGCCCAAGCCGGCTCGGAGAATGGGAACCAGCGCCAATTTCTTTCCGGCCACCTGCCGGCCGGTGGTGGCCTCGAGCGGGGTGACCACATCGACGGCTTCGGTCGGGAGATCCTTGGTCACCTCATAGGCCATGAGCATCGCGATCTCGTTCACCAACTGCTTGAAATCCCGGGTACTGCGCCCCTTGGCGCGGAGCAAGGTGAGCTTGTGTTGAATGAGTGGGTGATCGAGGATCGTGAGATTGGTGAAGGATGCGGGAGGCATGGCCCGAAATATGTCACGCGCCGCCGCTACCGCAACGCGGGCGCGGCGGTCCCAGCGCTCCCCCCACCGGCCCGCAGGAGGCTACTGGCTCCAGGCCGGCTCCCGGTCCTCGGTCGGTGAGGTCGTGAGCCGGGTTGCCGGCCCCCCGTCGGCGTCCATCACGTAAATCTCGGGGTTTCCATCTCGCCGCGACTCGAAGGCGATCCTCGTCCCGTCCGGCGACCACGCCGGCTCGAGATCGATGGCGGGATGATTCGTGAGATTGACGGGATTGGACCCATCGGCGTCCATCACGAAGATCTCCGCGTTCCCGGTCCGGTTCGTCTGCCAGGCGATCTTGGTGCCGTCGGGTGACCACCATGGGTCCCGATCGGGTGCCGGATGGTTGCTGAGGTTCACGGGATTCGACCCGTCGGCGTTCATCACGTAGATCTCCGTGTTCCCAGTGCGATTGGAGGAAAACGCGATCTGGGTGCCGTCGGGCGACCAGATGGGATCGGCATCGAAGTTGGGATCATTGGTCAGGTTGACGGGGTTCGACCCGTCGGCATTCATCACGTAGATCTCGGCATTCCCATCACGGTTCGTCTGAAACACGAGCTTGGTCCCGTCCGGTGACCAGGCCACATCCGTATCGCTACCGGGGTCGTTGGTGAGCCGGGTCAAGTCGCCGGAGTTGTTGGCATTGATGGTGTAGATCTCATCGTTGCCGTCGCGATTGCTGTAAAACACGATCTTCCGCGAATCGTGCGACCAGGCGGGTTCGGCGTCCCGACCGGGATGGTTGGTGAGTCGAATCGGATTCGAGCCGTCGATGTCCATGACATACACTTCTGGATTGCCATCGCGGGTCGACGTAAAGACCAACTTCCCGTTGATCGGCGGGGCCTGGCAAGCCACATCGAACCCCACCGTGGCGACTTGTCCCCCGACCACCGCGACCGCCCGCGGATTCACCCCCTGCACCGCACAGGTCGAGGCCACGTCGCCCAGCTGTACCTGATATGACCCCGGCGCCAGGTCGGCGAACGTCGCCGTGCCGTTGATCCCGATGCCGCTCGAGGTGCCGCCGCCCAGGTCGACAACGTACCCGTCCGGATCCAGGCTAGAGCCCGCGGTGGTCGCGGCCACTTCGATGGATCCGACGCTGGGGGGTGGGGGTGGCGGGGGCGGAGGCGCTGTAAACTGCTCGCCACACCCACCGACCAGGAGCAACAGGACAGCCACCGTGAATGGGGCGGTCCAGCCTGTGGGACCGATGCCTGAGCCGGGAGACCTGACGTGGGCTGATCTGTCCCGGGACTTGGAAATTCTCGTTCTATTCTTGCACATTTAGCGCCACCGCAGGAGTCAAAGCCGGGTAGGTCGACTCCCGGGACGGCGGGAGGACCCGAAGTGAGCGCATGACTGGCAAGAAACATACCCTGGGTTTGGCTTTCCCAGGGGCTTTTCCTATATTCCCGGCCTTTCGGGGCCAGGTAGCTCAGTTGGTAGAGCAGCGGACTGAAAATCCGCGTGTCGGCGGTTCGATTCCGCCCCTGGCCATGCGGGGCCGACACCCTCGTGTCGCCCCGAGGACCGACGCCCGCCTGGAGGCGGGTATGCATAGGCTGGCCCATGAATTGGCGGCGCAGCAGGGGATGACTCCGCCAATCCACCCCCCCTGGCCAGAAGCCCAGCAGGTTCCCGATCCCGATGGCCCACCAGCCGAGGGCCCCCGACACCACCCGCCGATGACCATCGGTGCCTTCCACGCGGCGGCGCGCCGGGTTAGCGCCCCATCATGACCGCCAACACCTGGCTGAGTCTGGGGACGACCGGGCGGCGGCGCAGGGGCCGGGATTGGACCGCCTTGAGGGCGGCGAGCACCCGCTCCGGGGGAACCCGACTGGCGATGTGGTCGATGGACCGGATACGGACGCGCCCCTCCGGGGGCTCGAATACGAACACGGCAGGCCGGGCCACTCCGCCATGCTCCCAGCGGTTGTAGAGGTCCCAGGCTCGCACGACCTCGCGTGTGGGATCGCACAGAAGCTCGAATGGCAGATCGAGTTTCCGCTTGTACTCGGCGGATTGTTCGGGGCGATCGACGGACAACGCCGCCACCCTGGCTCCGGCCTCGACGAACCCGTGGTGAATGTCGCGGTAGGCGACCAACTGCCGCCGGCAGAACGCTCACCAATGGCCGCGATAGAAGAGAAGGACGAGAAGCTGATCTCGGACCATGTCGTGCAGCCGCCGCGGGGTGCCCTCGGAGTTCACGACGGTGAAATCGGGGGCGACCTCCCGCAGCTCAGGGCGGCGTGGATGTCCTGGCGTCGGCCCGGTCACGCCGGGCTCCAGAACGGGCTACTCATCAGCCGTCACCGGGCTGCTGTGGGCACAACAGTCCACGAACTGAGCCAGCCGCTCGGGATTGAAACCGACGATGAAGTCCTTGCCGTGCGCGATGGTCGGCACGCCGGCTCCGCCAGTGAGTGCCCGCCACTCCCGTAACCGGGCGACATCGCTGGTGATGTCGATTTCGTCGTACGGCACTTCGTGATCCGTAAGCCACTCCTTGGCTTGTTTGCAGTAGGGTCACGTTGGAGTCGTGTAGACGGCAATCTGGGCCATTGCGGCTCCGGGTTGGGGAAGCGACGGGCGAGCACGTGGCGCGCCAATATACGTCATCGCTCCGGGCGTGGACTAGCCGTGATGAGCGGCACGTGCCGGGCGGGCATATTATCCTGCACGGGATTGGTCCGTGGCCATCGGTGAGACCCCCATTGAGGACACCGCATGGAGGAAGGCAAGAAACGACGCTTGAGCCCGACCATTGTCTGGCGCGAAGCGCGGGAGCTCGTCTGGGCGCATCGGCGCCAGATGGGGATCGGGCTGGTATTGATGATTGTGAATCGCCTGGCCGGACTGGTGCTTCCGGCCAGCTCGAAATTCCTGATTGACGATGTCGTGGGCAACAACCGCCCGGAACTCCTGGTGCCTCTTGCCGCCGCCGCGGGCGTGGCCACGGTCATCCAGGCCTCAACCTCGTTCGGGCTCTCGCAAGTCATGAGCATTGCGGCGCAGCGGGCCATCGCGGAGATGCGCAAGCGAGTCCAATCGCATGTCTTGCGCCTTCCGGTGAGCTACTTTGACGCGACCAAGACCGGTGTTCTCATCTCGCGGATCATGAGCGACGCCGAGGGGATTCGCAATCTCGTCGGCACCGGTCTGGTGCAATTGACGGGCAGCCTGGTGACGGCGGTCATCGCCTTGGGCGTGTTGTTCTATCTCAACTGGCAGCTGACCCTCGTCACGCTGCTCATTCTGGCCACGTTCGGCTCAGGGATGGCCATCGCGTTCACCAAACTGCGCCCGCTGTTTCGGCAACGCAGCAAGATCAATGCGGAGGTCACCGGCCGCTTGGCCGAGTCCTTGGGCGGGGTGCGGCTGGTGAAGACCTACACCGCCGAGCGCCGTGAGGAATGGGTGTTCGCGCGGGGCGTCCATCGCTTGCTGCGCAACATCGCCCGGTCGATTACGGCGGTGTCCGTGGTGTCGTCCTTCACGACGGTCATCGTGGGCGGGGTCGGTGTGCTCTTGGTGTTGGTGGGTGGGCGGGCCGTATTATCGGGGACCATGACGCTGGGCGATTTCGTGATGTATGTCTTCTTCATCGGCCTCGTTGCCGCGCCGCTGGTGCAGATCGCCTCGGTAGGCACGCAGGTCAGCGAAGCGTTTGCGGGACTCGACCGGATCCGAGAGATTCGCCAAGCCGCCACCGAAGACGAAACCAAGGGCGACGCCGTGTCACATCTTGTGGGGCGGGTCGAGTTTCAGGACGTGAGTTTCGCCTACGACGGCGGCCTCCCCGTGCTCAAACAGGTGTCGTTCACGGCGCCCGCGGGGTCCACCACCGCGCTCGTCGGTCCAAGTGGCTCGGGGAAGAGCACATTGATCAGTTTGGTCATGGCCTTCAATCGTCCCAGCGCCGGCCGTGTGCTTGCCGATGGCCACGATATCGCGACGCTCAGGCTCCGCGAGTATCGCTCCCATCTCGGCGTGGTCCTCCAGGACAATTTTCTGTTCGACGGAACGATCTCCGACAACATCCGATTCTCCAAGCCGAACGCGACGCCCGAAGAAGTGGAGGAGGCCGCCCGCATCGCCCACTGCGATGAGTTCATTTCGGAATTTGAGAATCGCTACGAGACCGTCGTGGGGGAACGAGGGATCAAGCTGTCGGGTGGGCAACGGCAGCGGATCGCGATTGCGCGAGCCATCCTCGCGGATCCCCGCATCCTGATCCTGGACGAGGCCACCTCGAGTCTGGATAGTGAGAGTGAGGCCCTCATCCGCGATGGCTTGACGTCCCTCCGGCGCGGGCGCACCACGTTCGTGATTGCCCACCGCCTCTCGACGATTGCGAGCGCCGACCAGATTCTCGTGCTCGACGAGGGCCGCATTGTCGAGCGTGGCACCCAAGACCAACTCCTGGCTCTGGACGGCCGGTATCGGCAACTCTACGACAAGCAGTACGGCATCGAGCGCGATCGCTTCATCAATCCCGGCGAGGATTTCACGCCCGAGCAACCGGCGGCCGACATCGAGCTGCCGCCGCCTCCCACCCCAGGGAGCGCGCGGTCACTCTGACCCCGACTCCGGGGCGAACTCGTCGACTGCGTCCCCACCGACGGTGGGTTCTTCCATCCGCAACCGCTGCTCAGATCGATCGCGAATCATCTTTGTAAACGACGTGACGAGTCCCGGATCGAACTCACTGCCGGCCCGGCCCTGCAGGTAGTCGAGTGCCTGCTCGGACGGCAGAGCATCGCGATAGGGCCGGTCCGTTCGCAAGGCGTCGTACACGTCACACACGTGCACGAGCCGGCTGGCGTAGTGACAGTCGCGCCGGAACCGGAGTTCGGGATACCCCCCGCCATCGAGTCGGATGTGATGCTCGTAGGCCACCACCGCGGCGAGGTCGAGCTGGTTCTCACGTTCGAAAATGATCCGGGCCCCCTCGACGGGATGGGCCTGCATGACCGCTCGCTCCTCATCGGTAAACTTCCCAGGCTTCACCAGGATCTCTTTGGGGATCCTGACCTTGCCCAAGTCGTGCAGCAGGCCGGCCACGCCGACCGCCCGCACGTGGTCGGAGGCCAGGTCAAGACTCTCGGCGAGGCCCATGCTGAGCACGGCCACGTTGCTCGAATGGGTCGTGGTATACTGATCGAATTGCTTGAGTTCCAGGAGGGGAAGCAGGATCTCCCCCTGGCTGTGCATGGCGATCGATAGAGAGCGCACGACGGCATGCGCCTCTCGGAGCGGCAGATTCCCGGTGGTTTGAACCTCGTCGTGCATCCACTGGATCGTCTTGACTTCGTCCTCGAGCGAATACGCGATGGTCACGGTGGCGACCGCTTCTGCAATGTGTTCCGTGTCGGCCCCCCGCACCTGGACCGGCCCGTAGCGAATGTTGGTTTGCGTCATCTGACGGGCCAGGGCGGTGCCGGCGCTCTCCAGGCTGAGCCGTTCGGCAACATCGGACAGGAATCCGTCAAACTCCTCTCGGCCGACGTCACCCAGGAACTCCAGGCGCTGGACCGCGACATCTTCGAATCGGCTGCCCCACTCCCAGTCGGTGAGATGGCGCAGCACCTGACGCTGATACACCACCTCGCCATCGATGAAGAGGATGCGCGGCTTGGGTTCTTCCTCCATCAAGCGCTGTAATTGCTCGAACGCCGCGTCGACCGCCCGCTCCCGGGCGGGATGCCCTCCGGGATACAGCGACATCGTCGCCAAGGCCTGCCCAAGGGATGTCAGGAATCGGGTGGGGTCACTCACGCCGCGTGGCCCTGACCGCTTTCGACGGCGCCGCGGATCTCGGGATCGGTGTGGCGAGACGCCATGCGCAACACCGCCGCCCCCGCCGGGTCATCGGCCCACCGCTCCGCGAGCACCGTCAGCGCCGCGAGCAGCTCAGGAGACTTCGCAGCCAGGCGGCGCCGTCGAAACCACCGCTTGCGCCCCAAGGCTCGGGACACCAGCCAATCCCGGCTGGACGAGGTCGGCACCGCTCTCAAGGCCCGAATGCCAATGGCCCGAACCTCCGGATCGACGGCGCGGTCCTGCACCAGCGTCAGGAGACGGGGCACCAGTGGCGGAGGCATCCCCTCCCTGGCCGTGGCGAGCGCCATTCGGAGAATCGCATCGTCTTGATCACCCAGGGCGGCGTGGAGCGCCTCGTCGCGATAGGTAGGGTGCGACAACATGAGCTTGAAGGCCTCTCGCCGCACCCTGGCGTCCTCATGTTGTGCGAGTGGCGTGGGTGAGAACCCGTCGGGCCACGGATCAATGGAACCCAGGAGCACCAGCATATTGCGTTGGACGTACCACGGGGTGTCGCGCAGCCGAGCGATGACCAGTGGTCCGACCTCCGGTCCAAGTTCGGTCAATCGTGTCAAGAGCCACCGCCGCGTGCCCAAAGACTCGGCCCGTTCCAGCGCGTCGAGCATGGGCTCGGCCGCCTGCAGTCCCATGCGCTCCAGCAACCGACTCACCGTGTCGAAATCCGGCGGCTCCTCCGCCAACAACAGGGCCAAGGTCTCGCTGGTCCCCAGGGCAGTCCAAATGGCCGCTTCGGTCGGCGAGTGGCCCGAGCCCTGCTCCATCAAATCCAAGAGCGCAGCGAGCTGGCCCTCCGTCGTCATCTGCTTGAGGGCGCGCTCGACGGGTGGGCCAAAGCTATCTATCTCGAGGCTCATCTTGACGATCCGCGGCGCCTCGGATTCGAGGTCGGCGGTGTGCACTGGGCGCGCCTCGTCGGGCCGGGCAAGTTGCTCGAGCACCTGAGTGTACGCTTCCGGATTGGGATCTTCCAGGACCCACGAGTCGACCAACTCACGCACGGAGTCACGGAACGCAAGATCGGCGTTGTAACTGACCGAGGCGTTCGGCGAGGTGGTGTGATCGGCCAGTTTGGTCAAGATGCGAATGAGCGAATGCGAAATTGTCTGTCGGGACGCGTCGGCCGCGGCCTGGATCAAGTCGAGCACGGCCTTCACCGGAACGGTACTCGACAACGTCTTGACCAGGTCCTGCCGCTCAGGCACCCCCCCACCGATTTCCAACAGCCGGTGGAGGGTGCTCGGCGTCAAGCCTTCGAGGAGTTCAACCAGTCGGCGCTTGAGGATCGCCCCATCCGCCCCCTCGCTGGCGGAGAGTTCTTTGCCGAGTTGAAGGAGGTACCCGACGATGACCCGGTCGTACGACTCGTCGCGATGCTGGTCGTTGATCGCCTGGGCGATGTCGGAGGGGTCGAGCTGGCGGCTCTCGGGTGGCGTGTCGGGGGTCTCTGGGGCATCACCGGCCATGACCGCGTCGGCCAAGGCGAGCCAGAGCCGAGCCGCGCGACTCTCCTGGTGGTCGTCGGCACGCCGGTCGGACAGCTCGAGCTGGTCGAAGGCCAGGGGTAGGATCCGAATGTGTGGCCAGTCCGGGCGGGCCTCCTCGCGTTCGAGCCCCAACGGCTCTCCCTGCCGGAGAGGATCGACACTAAGTTTGTGCAACAGGTCGGCCATTTCGTCGTACTCGACCCCGTCGGAGAACTGCAGGATCCCGATTTGATGGCGATGGAGACGCTCTGCAAGGTCCCGGAGGACCGCATTGTCGGGGTCCGTCGCCGTGTTCTCGATGATCAACTGGTTGCGGCCGACGCCAAGGGCCAACCCAGGCTGGCGCTGGAGCAGCGGCAGGAGACGGGCCATCACCGAGTCCACCGCCGTGTCCAGCATGGGGTGGCCGGCCGGATAAGTAGCAATGTTGTGCAGCGCGATCGAGAACTGGACCAAGAACACCGAGAGGTCTCGGCTGAGAACGCGCTGCTCCTGTGGGGCAGACGGGTGGCTCACGCTCAGGCCGGTTGGCAAGGGAAGAGTCGAGCGAGCACCCACTCGCTGGGTCGGCGACCCGGTTGCGTCTGTCTAAAGCTATGGCCGAAGGCGCGATACGAAAAGTCTGGCGCGAGACACACCCAGGCTTCATGGGTGTTTCACATTGGCTTCAACCCGTTCCGTTCATCGTCGAATGGACAGGCTCCGCTGCCCTGGCACTGGAGGATTCGCATGCAACACACCATACCTCGTTTGACTGGTCTCCTCGCGTTGGGCTTGTTCGCGCTCGCCTGCCAAGAGCGTGGCGAATCGGCCCGGGAGGCCGGGGCGACACCCATCCCGCCGGCCCAAGCCGCCAGTAGTCAGGCCCTGGACGATGCGCTTCTCCTGGCTTCGGCCAAGATCGCGCTGCCGCCGGACGGGACGACCGCCACGGACCTGCCCGATCCCAACTCCCGAGGGGCCAAGCTTCTGGTGACCTACTGCGTCGGCTGCCACGCGCTCTCCCCGCCCTCCATGCACAGCGCCACCGACTGGCCGCGGGTGGTGCGCCGAATGTGGCTCCGCATGGATCGCCTCCCCGAGCGATACGGGATCCGGGTCCCGGAGGTCGGAGAGCGACGGGTGCTCCTGGATTATCTGAACGAACATGCGCTCCAGGTAAGTGGCGGGACCCTGCCCGAGGGCATGGGCCGCGACGCCTTTTCCACGGTGTGTAGCCGCTGCCATGCGCTGCCGGATCCCTATGTCCATTCGTCCGAGGACTGGGCCGCGGTGTTCATGCGAATGGAGCGCAATATGGAACGCCAGAACGTCTCCCAGCCCACGCGAGAGGAAACCACCGGTATCTTGACCTACTTGCAGTCGCTGCCTTCACGGTAGCCACGCGCGCAAGACCCGCCGAAACCAGAGGGGCGCCCTCCTTCGAGAGCGCCCCTCGCGCGCCGGGTGCTGGCCGGGATCCTAGTAGCGATAGTGCTCGGGCTTGTAGGGCCCATCGCCGGGCACGCCGATGTACTCGGCCTGTTGCCGGGTCAGTCGGGTCAACCTCACCCCCAGCTTCTCCAGATGCAGCCGGGCTACCCGCTCGTCCAGGTGCTTGGGCAGGGTGTAGACCTTGCGCTCGTACTCGGCGTGCCTGGTGTGCAGTTCGATCTGGGCCATGACTTGATTGGTGAAACTGGCGGACATCACGAAACTCGGGTGCCCCGTGGCGCAGCCGAGGTTGAGCAGGCGCCCGTCCGCCAGGATCATGACGCTGTGGCCATCAGGGAACACCCACTCATCGTACTGGGGCTTGATGGTGATCCGCTCGATCCCAGACACCTTCTTGAGGCCGGCCATATCGATCTCGTTATCGAAGTGGCCGATATTCCCCACAATCGCCTGGTGCTTCATGCGTGCCATGTGCTCGACGGTAATGATGTCGCGATTGCCCGTCGCCGTGATGAAAATGTCGGCCGTGTCGACCACGTCCTCGAGGGTCGTGACCTGATACCCTTCCATGGCGGCCTGCAATGCACAAATGGGATCGATCTCGGTGACGATGACCCGCGCTCCCTGACCGCGAAGCGCCTGCGCGCACCCCTTGCCGACGTCGCCGTAGCCGCAGACCACGACGACCTTGCCGGCCAGCATCACGTCCGACGCCCGCAAGATGCCGTCCGTCAGCGAGTGGCGGCAGCCGTAGAGGTTGTCGAATTTGCTCTTGGTCACCGCGTCGTTGACGTTGATGGCCGGAAAGAGCAGGGTGCCCTTTTCCATCATCTGATAGAGCCGGTGCACCCCGGTGGTCGTCTCCTCCGACACCCCGTGGATGCCCTCCGCCACGGTGCTCCACCGCTGGGGATCGCGCGCAAACTGCTTGCGGAGCAACGCCAGGATGACCCCATACTCTTCTGAGTCAGTCTCTGGAGAGAACACCGGGACCTTGCCGATCTTCTCGAACTCGACCCCCTTGTGGACCAGGAGCGTGGCGTCGCCGCCGTCGTCCAGCAACAGCGTCGGACCGGAGCCATCCGGCCACATGAGCGCTTGCTCGGTGCACCACCAGTACTCGTCCAGGGTCTCGCCCTTCCATGCGAAGACCGGAATCCCCCGCGGGTCGGCCGGCGTCCCATCCCGGCCAACCACCACGGCCGCGGCCGCGTGGTCCTGCGTCGAGAAGATATTGCACGACACCCAACGAACATCGGCGCCGAGGTCCGCGAGGGTCTCGATCAAGACCGCGGTCTGGATCGTCATGTGGAGCGAGCCCATGATCTTGGCCCCGGCAAGCGGCTGCTTCCCCGCGTACTCCGCGCGCAGCGCCATCAAGCCCGGCATCTCATGCTCCGCCAGCCGAATTTCCTTGCGGCCGAACTCGGCCAGCGCGATGTCGGCAATCTTGTACGGCTCGCGCCCGGCTTCCCGTGCCGCCGTAAATGGATGGCTCGTCGATACGGTTGTTCCCACGGTGATCACTCCTCCCCAATAGCGTCTCGTGTCATCGTTTACGCGCACACCCCGCCCGCCGGTTGCCCGATGCGCGCCGCCGCTCCAAAGAGGGTTGGCCCGCTGGCCCCAAGGTCCGGCGGGAGCCTCCGGTAGCGGATGGCGCCGAACCCGGCCTGGGTGAGCCACCGCTCCATTTGCTCCTCAGAAAACCCCTGCCACACATGCCCCATCTCTCGGCGGTACTCTACCCGCTCATGCGGCATCATGTCCACGATCAAGATCCGGCCACTGGGGCGCAGGACCCGGCGCGCCTCGGTGAGCGCATTGATGGGTTCGGCCGTGTAATGAAGCACCAGCGACAGAATCGCAACGTCGAGCGTTCCGTCGGGAAGCGGTAAGGCTTCGAGTTCTCCCTGCCGAACCTCCACGTTTTCCCACCGGTCCAACCGCGCCCTCGCCGCCTCGAGCATGGCGGGAGAGTCATCGACGGCGAGAATGCGGCCGACGAACGGAGCCAAGGTCTCGGCCAGCTGGCCCGTACCGCAGCCGAGATCGCCCACGGCCCACTCCGTGTCGAAGAGCGCCGGCAGCGCCGACAACTCCGGGCGCGATCCAAAGAGCTCGACCCTGAGCCCATCCCATCGATCGGCGGCAGAGGCGAAAAACTCCTGGGACGCCGCCCGCCGCGCCTTCAGCACGCTTTCGACCCGTTCCAGGTCGTGTGCGGCGGTTCGGGTGCCGGCGAATTCTCCCCTCACCAGCTGCCACAGTTCCCGGGCCGCCGGCTCCAGCCGGTCGGTCACCATGCTGTAGCGGTGGCTGGCGCCGTCCGCTCGGGAGGTGACCCACCCCTCGCCGGCCAAGATCTTGAGGTGCCGGCTCACGGTGGACTGCGGGAGCTGGAGCGCCGCCTGCAGCTCAGAGACCGTCATCTCATGACGCTCGAGCACCAGGAGCAATCGGCTCCGGGTGCGGTCGGCCAACACATCCATCCGGCTGAAGATCGCGGGCTGCGCCATATGTTATCCTATCATCCGGATAATAGGATAACATTGACCGACCGTGACGTCAAGCCCCTTGGCGCAAGCCCAACTCCCGGGGTAGCTTGACCTCGTACCCCTGCCCTCCCCCGGCCCATCCCTGCCTTCCCCCGAGCCCCCGGTGCAGCCTCCCGGGCCGGATCTCGCCGAGCGGCCCCGAGGTGTTGCCGCGTCGCGACGCGCGCGAGAGCCTGAGGAGCGGCCCTTCTTCCCGGACAACGCCGTTGGGGGGATCGGGCAGAGCGGTGGGTGGTGGCCTCATTCTTGATTGCCGGAGCGGGAGGTCCCTATTCTGAAGGAGGGTAGCTTGCCTCGATCGTGCCACACGTGAGCCCACCATCCCCCGGTTCCCCGACGACGCGGCGGGCCTTCGTCCACATCGACCTCGACGGCCTGAGCGCCATCTGCCGCGGTCATGGGCGGCAGTACCTGGGCGAGGAGGACCGGTTCTTCGCCACGGCGATGGAGAACGCGCTTGAGTTCCTGGACCGCGAGTCGGTTCGAGCGACGCTCTTCGTGATTGCCGAGGATCTGGACGATCCCGACAAGCGGGGGTGGATCGACAGCGCCGTGAGGGCTGGGCATCGAATCGGGTGTCACGGACTCCATCACCGGTATCTTGACGGTTGCTCCGACCAGGAGCAGGAGGAGGAGATCGCAGGCGCCAAGGCCGTAATTGAGGATCGGCTCGGCGTCTCTTGCGAAGGTTTTCGAGCCCCGGGATACTCGATCGACTATCGAGCGCTTTGCCGGTTGCGGGATGCCGGGTATCGGTACGACAGCTCCATGTACCCCACGTTTGCCTTCCGGGAACGGACAGGCATCCAGCGGATCTTTCCGGAGCCGTTCGCGCTCTGGCCTGAGGACGGATTCTTCGAGGTGCCGTTACCGGCGAGCTATCCTGGCCTGCCCGCGTTTCATCCCTGCATATCCATGTACCTCGGTCATTGGTACTTCCGGCGAGCCTTCTGGCGGTTCGCGAGGCGCCACAACTACTACACGCTGCTGCTCCACCTCACGGACTTCGCGGCGCCGCAGCCGCTCCACATGGGGGCCAAGCTCGACTTCTACACCAACAACCGGATGTCGGCGACCCGAAAGCTTCGGTTCCTGCGCCGGACGTTTGGACTGGTTCGGCGTGAGTACGAGTTCACGTCGACCGAGACCTTCCTCGACGGTTGGCCCGATGTCGCCCCGGATCTCAACCCCCGGGTGATTCTGGGCATCAGCACGACTCATGAAACGGGAGCGTGTGTAGTCCGGGACGGAGTGGTGCTTTCGGCCGTCAACGAGGAACGTCTGAGCCGAAAGAAGCTCGATGCCGCCTACCCACCCGTGTCATCCATTCGTGAAGCCATTCGGGTTGCCGCGGTGGATCCGTCAGACATCGCCGCGGTGGCGATTGCGGGTCTCCGGCGCGATGAGCTGTTGCCCCAGCTCTGGAAGAGCATTCGAGACGACGTTCGGGATTATCACAGCTTGAACGATTATGTTCCGCACCTCTGTCGGCTCGCATACCGCATGTTCTATCTGTGGCGCGCGTGGCGCTATGAAAGCGTGCGGTCGTTCTTGGTGGCGGAATACGGAATCAACCCGAAGGTGTTCTTTGTCGAACACCACGAGGCACATGCGTCATCCGTGTATCGGACCGGGTCGGCCTCGCGGGCACTGGTGGTGACGGCGGACGGCGTCGGCGACGAGGTATCGATCACCTTCTCGGAGGCAGCGGGGTCGCTGATTCGACGGCTGACGGCGTCTTACTACCCCCATTCCCTGGGCCAGTTCTACACGGCGTGTACGCAAGTGCTTGGATTCAAGGGTGGCCGACACGAGGGCAAGATCACGGGGCTCAGCGGGTACGGTCGGGTGACCCCGGAGCTGCTCGAACGGGTCCAGGGCACCCTGATGAACGGGGGCCGGACCGAATTCAAGCTCCACAAGAAGTACTACGCCGAAGGGTTCATCCGCCCTTCCCTCCGCCAGCTGAGCGGATTGATCACCGGCCGCTCGAGCCTCACCGACGTCGAGTACCGGAACTACAAACCTCCGCTGAAACGGCTGCTCCAGGGTTACCCCCGGGAGGATGTCGCGGCGGTCTTTCAAGAGTTGCTCGAGCGAGAGATGCAGCGGCTCGTGGATGAACACTGGCGGGGCGAGCATGAACACCTTGCCTTGGCCGGTGGGATCTTTGCCAACGTGAAGCTCAACATGGCGATGTCCCAGGGGATCAAGCCGCAATCGATTTACATTTTTCCGAATATGGGAGATGGAGGACTCGGGGTGGGAGCGGCCCTGTCAGTGACCGGCACGCTCCCGCGCCTGCTCCCGAACGTTTATCTGGGCACGGTGGCCGCCGCGCCGGACATTCTCGCCGTGCTGCAGGCGGAACCCCATCTGACATGGGAAACGCCCCCCGACCTCGCCACCGCGGTGGCGGAGTTGCTGGCTGCTGGGATGATCGTGGGCCGGGCGTCAGGGGCGATGGAATACGGCCCCCGGGCCTTGGGTAACCGGTCGATTCTATATCACTGCGCCGATCCCTCGGTCAATGACTGGCTGAACCGACAGCTTGGCCGCACGGAATTCATGCCCTTTGCCCCAATGTGTCTCTGGGAAGATGCCGAGGAGTATTTTGTTATTCGACCTGGAGAAAAACGGGCGTGCGAGTTCATGACGTTGGTCGTGCGGTGCACGGAGCGGATGCAGCAGGAATGTCCGGCTGCCGTCCACGTCGATGGCACGGCGCGTCCGCAACTCATTCGCGAGGACATCAACCCCGAGATGTACCGTATTCTCTTGGAATATCGGGAGCGGACCGGGATCTCGTGTGTCATCAACACGAGCTTCAACATGCACGAGGAGCCGATCGTGCGAACCCCGTCCGATGCAGTACGGGCCTTCAAGCGGAGCCACTTGGACCATCTCGTCATGGGACCGTACCTCGTGTCCGCGACCGATGAGGGAGGAGACTCGGAGTGACCGCCTCCGAGCGGCCGCGTCGATGACGCGAGCCCACGCGAGGGGTTCCTGCCTTCTCGCGCGGTCGGTGGAGAGTGGCCCGGGTGGAGGAGGGAAGGCGGGGTGGCGCGCTCGGCGGACTGGCGGAGCTGGTGGGGCAGCTCAGAGTGCGTCATCGCATGACGCTCGAGCACCAGGAGCAGCCGGCTCCGGGCTCCGACCGCCCGGCGCGGCCTCGGGGAGCGTCCTCGCGGTGGCCCTCGCCATCCTCCTCCCCGTGGTCTCGTGGACCCTGCCTCAGGCCCGGGCGCCCCGACCGCCACCTCCCCGCGTGACCCCCTGCCCCGATGACGCGGCGCCCGAGACGAGCCTGTATTGCATGGAATTGGTACCGACCCCCGACCTCATCGGGGCGACCGGGGTGGTCGAACTCCACTTGCCCGCCTCGCCCTTCGGGCTCTCGGTGGGGCCTGATGGGCACCACCATTTCGACCTGGTGCTCGATCTCGAGGGCCTGCCCGCGCCGGAAACGCTGGGTCCCTATACGGTGTTCGTCGCCTGGGTGACGACGCCCGAGCTCGATCCCTTCCAGAAGCTCGGCGTCGTGAGCAACGGTCGCTGGCCGGTCGGCCGGGTCGCGTTCTCGAAGTTCCTCATCATGATCACCGCCGAGCCCTCACCCACGATCGAGACGCGGAGCAAGGCGGGGCGGCTGGTCATGCGCGGGACCTCCCCGAGCGGCCGGATGCTTCCCCACGACCAAAGCCTCGGCGTCCGTGCCTCCCACGGCGAGAGCCATGAGCCCCGCCCCGGGAATCCATGGCCCACGCCTCCCATGCATCCTGGGGTTCCGGTCATGATCCCGGGCCTTTCGGCCCTTCGGCCCGCCGCCGAGCCGTTCCTCCCCGGTGCCGGGGTGGATCCGGCTTCCCTGCCGCTGGCCGAGCCTCGTCGCGCTGTCCCCCTTCAGGACGGGGACACCTTGGTCTTGAGGGCAGGATTGGTGCGCCGGACCATCCGGGGCAAGACGCTTGTGATGTACGGCTTCAATGCCCAATACCCCGGTCCCCTGATCGTGGTGCGGCAGGGCGCGACCGTGGTGGTCGACTTCGAGAACGGCTTGGATCAACCATCATCGGTGCACTGGCACGGGATCCGGCTGGACAACGCTTCGGATGGCGTCCCTGGCGTGACCCAGGACGCGGTGCCGCCCGGCGGGCGGTTCCGCTACCGAGTCACCTTCCCGGATGCCGGGATCTATTGGTATCACCCACACGTGCGCGAGGACGTTCAGCAGGACCTGGGACTCTATGGCAACATGATGGTTCGCCCGTCCACGAGCGGATGGTTGTCGCCGGTCAACCGGGAGGAGTTCCTGATCCTGGATGATCTCTTGGTGGATGACACCGGGAGCCTCATCCCGTTCGGCCGCGAAACCGCCACCCATGCGCTGATGGGCCGGTTCGGGAATGTCCACCTGGTGAACGGCGAGCCCGCCTACGACTTGGCCGTGGCGCCGGGTGAGGTGGTCAGGTTCTATCTCACCAATGTGTCGAACACCCGTACCTACCACCTGACCGTGCCCGGCGCCCGCCTCAAACTGGTCGGTTCGGACGTCGGCAAGTACGAGCAGGAAAGGTGGGTGGATGGCGTCGTGCTGGCTCCGGCCGAGCGCTACATCCTCGATGCCCGCTTCGGCGCGCCCGGTCGCGTCGCACTGGTCAATCGTGTCCAGGCCATCGACCACCCCGCCGGCGGTTTCTTTGCGGAGGCCGACACGTTGGGTTTCATCAGCGTGGAGGGCGCCCCGGCGCGTCCTGACCTCGCCGGGAGCTTCGAACGACTGGCGCGCCACCACGACGTAGTGCGGGACATCGACCGCTATCGGGGGCTCTTCGAGCGGCCACCGGACCGTGAGCTGATTCTCACGCTCGAGGTCGACGGCCTCCCCTTCGCCCTCGAGCAGGTCATGCGTCTCGACACGGCGTATGCGAATCCCGTCGAATGGAGCGGCACCATGCCCGCGATGGATCTCCTGAGCACCGGTCGTGAGGTAACGTGGATCCTCCGCGACCCAGCCACGGGACGGGAGAACATGGACATCGATTGGCGCTTTGCGGTGGGTGATGTGGTCAAGATTCGGTTGGTCAACGATCATCATGTCTTGCACCCCATGCAGCATCCGATCCATCTTCACGGACAGCGCTTCCTGATTCTGGCCCGCAACGGCGTCGCCGCAGCCAACCTGGTGTGGAAGGACACCGTGCTGTTGCCGGCGGGAACGACGACGGACATTCTCTTGGAAGTCTCGAACCCGGGACGCTGGATGCTGCATTGCCATATCGCGGAACACCTGGAGACCGGCATGCACATGGTCTTCACGGTAACAGGCTCATGAACAACGCGGTGCGATGGAGACGGAGGGAGACCATGCGTGCAACAGCAGGATTCATCTTGGCTCTTCTCGTGCCTGGCGTCGTCGCGTTCGCGCAGACAGCCGATCGGTTGAGCCCGACGACCCAACGGTTCGTGCGGGTAGCGGACCCCGTCGTGGCGCTCACCAACGTGCGGGTCATCGACGGGACCGGTGCGGCGCCGCTCGAAACCCACACGATTGTGCTCACGGCTGGTCGGATCTCGGCGCTGGGCCCGGCGGCCGCGGTCGCGGTGCCCGCCGGGGCGTCGGTGCTGGATCTCACCGGACACACGGTCCTCCCAGGTCTCGTCGGGCTGCATAATCATACCTTCTACACCACCAGCGCCCGGCGGACCCAGCTGAGCACCTCCGCGCCGCTCCTCTACCTCGCGAGCGGTGTCACCACCATTCGGACCACGGGAAGCAGTTCCCCCTACAGCGAACTGAATCTGAAGCGGTCGATCGAAACCGGAGAATGGCCCGGGCCGCGGATGTACGTCACCGGTCCGTATCTGACCGGCCCCCAAGGGCGCGGGCACATGCACCAAGTCCTCGATCCGGAGTCGGCGAGGCGGGTCGTCGCCTACTGGGCCGAGGAGGGGGCCAGTTGGCTCAAGTTCTACACCAGAATCAGCCGGGCGACGCTGGGTGCCGCCATCGATGAAGCCCACAAGCGGGGGCTCAAGGTGACCGGGCATCTGTGCTCCGTCAGTTTCCGCGAAGCGGTTGCGCTGGGCATCGACAACCTCGAACACGGCCTCTTCGTCAGCACCGATTTCAACCCCGACAAAGAGCCCGACCTTTGCCCGCCCAACAACCGGTCGAATCTGGATGTGCTGGACATCGATAGCCCCAGCGTCCGGGAGCTCTTCGAGACCCTGATCGACAACAACGTGGCGATTACGTCGACACTGGCGGTCTACGAGCTGTATGTGCCCAACCGCCCCCCCTTAGAGGAGCGCGTGCTCAGGGCCATGTCGCCGGAGACCCGCGCCGAATACCTCGCAAGCCGGGCGCGGTTGGCGGAACCCGGCGCCTCGGGCATCACGCCGCAGATGTTCGAGAACGCCCAGCGGTTCGAGTACGCGTTCGTCAAGGCCGGGGGCCTCCTGGCGGCCGGCGTCGATCCCACCGGCAACGGGGGAGCCCTGCCGGGATATGGCGACCAGCGGAACTTCGAACTGCTGCTGGAGGCGGGCTTCACGCCGGAAGAGGCCATTCGGATCATGACGCTCAACGGTGCAAGGGTCTTGGGGACCGATCGGGACTTCGGATCGGTAGCGGTGGGGAAGCGGGCCGACCTGGTTGTCGTCGCCGGCAATCCGGCAGCCACCCCGCAGGACATTCGCAATGTGACGCTGGTGTTCAAGGACGGCGTGGGGTACGACTCGGCGAAACTCGCGGCGGAGACCGACGGCCTAGTCGGCATCCGATAGGGGGAGCCTGCTGAGCGGCGACGCTCAGCAGGCCAGGTTCATGTTGAGGTACTCGGGCTCTCCCGAGACCTGACGGACCACGTAGGGGCGCAGCCACTCGGGCGGCGTGGGATCGAGGGTGGCCACGGGGAGCTCGACCTCGGCCAAGATGAGCGGATGGTCGAGGAACTCATCGATCTCCCAGGTCAGGTCGCCGTACACGACCCGGTAGCGTCGCTTGCGCACCCGGCGTCCGCTGGTCAGGGGCCACATGGCCTGAAACACCTCGGCGCTGGTCTCCTCTTCGATTTCCACCCGCTCGACACCCTTCCCCAGCTTGACGGTTCGGTAGAATCGCTCCTCGCCGCCGAGCCGGACCCGCCGGACCCGCTCGACCAGCTGCGAGCCGGGGAGGTAGCCCTGGTCGATGTGCTGGGCCGCGGCGCCGACCACGAGATCGGGCAGCGAACGCAGCAGGTACTTGCGCTCGATCTCCCGATCGCGGGGCCCGATCCGGCGAAGTGCTCTCCCTGCCGCGGTGAGGCGGCGCTTGAGAATCGGGGCCTGGTTCACCAGCCACCGAGCGATCCGCTCGAAGGCTTCCTCCTCGCGGTGCTGGAGGCGGCGGCGCAGCGCCGCCAGCCCCGGGGATGGGTCCCGCGCGCGCGCGCGCCGCAGCCAGCCCTCATCCAGCACCTTGCCCTTGAGCACGGCGCGTGAGAAACGGCGCTCCTGCTTCGACGTCGCGCGGGCGATGTCGTCGGCGAGCGTCATCCCGAACTGGTGCGCATCGTTGAACTCGCCGAGCAAGTCTTGGAGTCCCTTGAATTGATCGACGAGTTCGGCGCCTTCTGGAATTTCGGACGCGAGCGGTTCGATGAGGTAGCGAAGTCGTTTGCCGGTGATTCGGGCCCTGTGGGCCGCCTCGCGGTCGTCGATCGATTGGATCGCCGCTAGTCTGGTCTCAAACGTATTCACCAACTGGTCGAGGCGATCGGCGGTCGCCAGGGCCAGGGTCGGTTGGAGCGCGCTCTCCACCACGTCCACCGGCAGGGTGAACTCCTCGAGTTCCGCTTCGAGCCGTCGAGTGACCCGGGCGAGACGCCGGGCCTCCCGCTTGGGAAGCCGGGTCGAGCGGTCGCGGCGTCGCTGCTCGAGCCGCCTGACGAGCCATGCCGCGCCCACCCGTTCGCGCTCGGTCAGGTGCTTGGTCTGACCCTTGAGCCACCCGAGCTGGACGTCGAGGTCGCGGTTCGTGCCGGTGGCCGCGGTCATGACGCGCAACTGGCGCTGAATGGCCGGGGCGGCCGCGTCCCCGAGATGTGAGGCGTACGCCCGGAGGAAGCTGCGGAGCCGCCGCACGGCCACCCGGAAATCGTGGAGGGCAGCGGGGGCGGGGGCGGG
>JBFGLJ010000007.1:0-33555 GCA_041576235.1 Gemmatimonadales bacterium
GCGGCGGCATCATGGCCACAGTCGAAGCCACCCGGGCGCTCAGCGAAGACGCGCTGGTCGAACGGTGTGAGGCCTTCCTCGCCGCCATGCGACGCCTGGGGATCACCACGGTCGAATGCAAGAGCGGGTACGGGCTCTCGACCGATCAGGAACTGAAGCTCCTGCGCGTCTACCGGCGCGTAGCACGCCGACAACCGACGCGGATCGTGTCCACGTTTCTCGGTGCGCACGTCGTGCCACCCGACTACGCCGCCGAGCGGGCGCGCTACGTCGCACTGGTCACGGAGGAGATGATACCGGCGGTAGCGGGGGACGGCCTGGCGGAATTCTGCGACGTGTTCGTCGAGGAGACTGCCTTTACCGTCGATGAAGCCCGCCACATTCTCCAGGCCGGGGCGGCGGTGGGGCTTCGCCCGAAGCTCCATGCCGATCAACTGGGCGCCGGCCGCGGCGCCGAACTCGCTGGTGAGGTGCGCGCCGTGTCCGCGGACCACCTCGAACACGTGTCGGACGCCGGTCTCGAGGCGATGGCGCAGAAGGACGGAGGGGGGACGGTCGCGGTGGCTCTGCCGCTGGCAACCCTCTACCTGCGCCAGCCGCCCATGCCAGCCCGCCGGGTGATCAGCGCGGGCGTTCCCCTCGCCATCGCCACCGACTTCAACCCGGGCTCCGCGCCAAGCTACGACCTGCACCTGGCCATGATGTTGGGATGCACGCTGCTCGGGCTCACGCCAGACGAGGTGCTCAAGGCGGCCACGGTCTACGCCGCCCGGGCGGTGGGCCGTGAGGCCGTTACCGGGTCGGTGGAGGCCGGGAAGGCTGCTGACTTTGCGGTGATCGACGCTCCGGACGTCGATCATTGGTTGTATCACTTCCGTCCCGAGACCTGTCTCATGACCGTGGTCGATGGTGAGGTGTGTTGGGAATCGCCGGCGCTGACCCTTGCGCGTTCGGCGGCCACGCCTCCGGCTCCCGCCGGTCCTCCGTGACGTTCAGACTCTTCCCGTTCGTGGCTCGCACATGCTGACGTGTCAACGAGAGCGATTCTCGCTGCCTTCGGAGCTCCACTACCTCAACTGCGCGTATATGTCGCCGCTCGTGCGCGCCGTTGAGGAGGCCGGCATTCGGGGCATCCGTCGAAAAAGGGATCCGTCGTCGATCACCCCTGCCGACTTCTTCGAAGAGGGCCAGCGCGCTCGCGCACTCTTCGCCCGGCTCATCAACGCTCCGGATCCGGCCCGGATCGCCATCATCCCATCGGCCTCGTATGGGATCGCCGTGGCGGCCAGAAACACCCGGCTCAAGCGGCGGCACAACATCGTCGTTGCCCACGCGCAGTTCCCCTCGAATGTCTACGCCTGGAGGCGCCTCGCGGCGGACAGCGGTGCGGCGCTTCGCACGGTCGCACCGCCCGATGGCCCGGACAGGGGTGCCGGGTGGACCGCCCGGTTTTTGGAGTCCATCGACCGCGCAACTCGGGTGGTGGCACTCGGCCCGGTGCATTGGGCCGACGGGACGCGGTTTGAGGTCGAGGCCATCGCCGCTCGCGCTAGGGAGGTCGGGGCCAGCGTGATCCTCGACGGGACCCAGGCGGTCGGGGCCCAACCGCTCGACGTCCAGGCCATCCAACCCGACGCCGTGGTGTGCGCGGCCTACAAGTGGCTCCTGGGGCCGTACAGCATCGGCCTGGCCTATTTTGGCGAGCGATACGACCGCGGCATCCCGCTCGAAGAAACCTGGATCTCTCGCCCCGGAAGCGACGATTTTGGAGGACTGGTCCGCTATCGGGACACGTATCGGCCAGGCGCCATGCGATACGACGTGGGAGAAGGCAGCAATTTCATCCTGCTCCCCATGGTCAACGCCGCGCTGGAGCAGATCCTCGACTGGGGCGTCACGGAGATCGCGGCCTATTGCCGGTCGCTCTCCGCTCCCCTCCTCGAGGAGGCCCGCCGCCTCGGCTACGCCGTTGAGGAGGACGCGTGGGTGGCCCCGCATCTCTTCGGCATTCGCATGCCGGCCGGGGTCTCGCGGGCCGATCTCCAGGCCATGTTGGCGTTGCGGCAGGTGTCGGTCTCGGTCCGCGGCGATGCCATCCGGGTTTCGCCGCACGTCTACAACGACGCCCGGGACACCGATGCCCTGCTCGAGGTGCTCCGCGATGCTGTCGCGAAAACCGCTACCCTCTAGCCACGCGTCGGGGCCGGCCATTGCTGGGTCAGGCAATGGCAGCTTCCTAGTCCCCACACCAGATCGGTGCTCGGGATCAAGGCGATGCGGTGGGAGGGAAAGAGCGGTTGGAGCACGGCGCTGGCTTCGGCATCGCGGTGTGGGTCGTATGACGGGAGAAGGATCACCCCATTCGCGATGTAGAAATTGGCGTAACTGGCCGGCAGCCGTTCTTCCTGATACCAGAGCGGAGGCGGCATGGGCAAAGGAACGACACGGAGGGGCCGGCCGTCCTGATCGCGCATCGCCTGGAGCCGGCGGAGGTTGTCGCGCAGGGGCTCGAAGTTCTCGTCCAAGGGATCGTCTTCCACTGCGGCGACAACCGTTGACCGGTCCACGAACCGCGCGATATCGTCGACATGACCGTCGGTGTCGTCACCGACGATCCCATCCCCCAGCCACAGGATGGTGCTGACGCCCAGAAACTCCCGCAGCGTGCGTTCGATCGTGTCTCGGGACTTCTCGGGATTGCGATTCGGGTTGAGGAGACACGCTTCGGTGGTGAGGAGGGTGCCGGCCCCATTCACATCGATCGAGCCGCCCTCGAGCACCATGTCGGCATGAAAGACCGGCAGACGGCATGCCTCGGCGATGCGCTCTGGAATGGCGTCATCGAGATCGAACGGCGGATACTTGCCGCCCCAGGAATTGTACCGCCAGTCGGTGATGGCCTGTTCGGGACCCCGTGGGCCCTCGCGCGCGATGAAGATCGGACCGTAGTCTCTGCACCAGGCATCGTTGGTTGGATGATGATGGAAATGCACTCGATCCAGGGGGACCTGGGCCTCCAGAAGTGCGCCTCGCGCTTGAGACTCCATGTCCGTTCCGTTGACGTTGAGATGCACCTCCTCATGGGGAGCCAGCGCCCGAACCATCGCGGTGAACGCGTTGGGGATGCGCTCGAACTTCCCCGGCCAGGACGATTCGCGGTGGGGCCAGCTCAGCCAGGTACCCCGGTGCGGGGCCCATTCCGGGGGCATGCCGAAGCCGAGGGCAGCCGGCGGGTGGCGGCTCAATCGATATAACGCTTGGTGAGGTCGTGGTAGGCGTCGATCCGTCGGTCACGGAGGAACGGCCAGTGGGTGCGTGCCGTCTCGACGGCTTGAAGGTCGCAGGGCACGATGAGCACGGTCTCGGCTTGGCTGGCGCGCTCGAGAACATTCCCATAAGGGTCGGCGACGAAACTCCCGCCCCAGAATTCGATTCCTCCTCCCTCTCCCCCCGCTCCGTCGGCCGGGCCTTCATATCCCGTTCGATTCACCGCGGCGACGAAGACGCCGTTGGCGATGGCATGCGAGCGTTGGATGGTTTCCCACGCCGACTGTTGGGCGGTGCCGTATTCGTCCTTTTCCGCCGGGAGCCAGCCGATGGCGGTCGGGTAGAAGAGAACTTTTGCCCCGCTCAAGGCGGTGAGCCGTGCGCCTTCCGGGTACCATTGATCCCAGCAGACGAGCACCCCGATCCGTCCGTAGCGCGTATCCCAGCTGCGAAAGCCGAGGTCGCCGGGTGTGAAATAGAACTTCTCGTAGTAGTTGGGATCGTCGGGGATGTGCATCTTCCGATAGAGCCCGAGCAGACTGCCATCGGCGTCGATGATGGCCGCGGTGTTGTGATAGATCCCTTCGGCCCGGCGTTCGAAGAGGGAGGCTACGATCACGACGCCGAGTTCAGCGGCGAGGTGTGTCAAGACGCGGGTCGATGGCCCCGGGACGGGTTCGGCAAGCGCGAAGTGACGGTGGTCCTCGGTCTGGCAGAAGTACTGCGATCGGAACAACTCCTGCAGACACACGATCTCGGCGCCGCCCTCGGCGGCACGACGAATATGTGCGACGGCGGTGTCCAGATTGCGATCCGCATCCGGGAGGGCGGACATCTGGATCAGGCCGAGCGTCACAGTGTCGTGGCGAGACATGGCGGGAAAGTATAACCTCCGCCGCCCCTTGTCGCATCGGTCATCTGCGTACAGACTTACGCGTCATGCACCTCTTGAACGATGCCCAGCTCCTCGCCCGTCTGGTGGGGTTCGACACGACCAGTCGGAACAGCAACCTCGCCCTAGCCGAATTCATCTGTGACTACCTGGATCAGCCGGGCATCCGGATCGTCCGGAACCCGTCTCCCGACGGAGAGAAGACCAACCTCGTGGCCACCGTCGGGCCGGAGGTCGATCCCGATCGGCGGGACGGCCTCATCCTGTCCGGCCACATGGATGTCGTTCCGGCCGATCCCACGCAGTGGGACTCCGATCCCTTTCGCGTGGTCGAGCGAGGCGAAGCCTACATCGGTCGTGGGACGTGTGACATGAAGGGGTTCCTCGCGCTTGCGATCAACCGGGCGGCTCAGCTCGGAAAGGCCGCGCTCAGGGCGCCTCTCGTGTTACTGCTCACCTACGACGAGGAAGTTGGCACGGTGGGCGCCAAGCATTTCGTGCAGACCTGGCCCAACCGGGCCCAGTTGCCACGGTGCGCCATCATCGGCGAGCCCACGTCGCTCCAGCCGGTGCGGATCCATAAGGGACACCTCAAGTTCCGGCTGGGGTTCCGCGGGACCAGCGCCCACAGCGGCTACCCCCACCTCGGCGTCAACGCCATCGAGCCGGCCGCCAAGGCCATCGGCGCACTGGCAGCCCTCAGGGACCAATGGCACCAGGAACGGCCCGAGGGAGGACGGCCGTTCGCCGAGGTCCCGCATCTCACCCTGAACGTGGCACAAGTGCGCGGTGGCACGGCCGTCAACGTCGTCCCTGATGCCTGCCGCGTCGACCTGGGCGTCCGCACCCTGCCGCGCATTCAGGTCGCAGAGATTCAGACGCGGCTGGCCCAGGTGCTGGAGGAGGCGCTCGAGGGGCATCCCGTCGACCTCGAATTGACCGGCGAGAGCCCAGCGCTCGAGACGCCGCAGGAGGCGGATCTCTACCAAGCCCTGTGCCAGGAGGTCGGCCGCCCCACCTCCGAGAGTGTGTCCTACGCCACCGACGCCGGGTGGCTGCAGCACGCCGGGCTCGAGTGTGTGGTGTTCGGGCCGGGGTCCATTACCGTGGCACACAAGCCCAACGAATCCCTCCCGATGCGCGATTTCATCGCGGCGTCCGGCATGCTCGACACACTCGTCCGTCGCTTCTGCCGCGTCGTCCACTGAGCCCCCCCTCGCGCGTGCCCTCGCCGACCATCATCGAGGCCGATTGGACCTGGACGGGACAACGGTTCGAACCTGGGGTTCAGATCGTCATCGATCCCGACGGGAGGATCAAGGAGACCGGTCCCCTGGGGCACACCGCCACCCAGCGCTTCTCGAACCGCGCGCTCGTCCCTGGCTTGATCAATGCCCACTCCCATGCGTTCCAGCGCGGGCTCAGGGGACGCACGGAACGGTTCGCCGCCACGGGTGCGAAGACGGCAGGGACCCGCACCCAGGCCACCTTCTGGAATTGGCGTGACACGATGTATGAGCTGGTCGAGGCACTGGACGAGACACGGCTGCACGACCTCTCGGTGCAAGCCTTCACCGAAATGCGCGACGCCGGCATCACGACGGTAGGCGAGTTTCACTATGTCCATCATGCTGGCCCGGATGAGGACTACGCCATGGACCGGGTCGTGCTCGAGGCCGCGCGCGCGGCGGGCATCCGCCTGGTGCTGCTCGAGGCCTACTATCGGGCCGGGGGAATTGGGCAGACACTCGAGAACCCGCAGGCACGGTTCCGCACCACGTCCCTCGAATCATACTGGCACAACATCGATCAGGTGAACGGAGACCTCGACCCTGCTCGGGAACAGCTGGGTGTGGTGGCGCACAGCGTGCGAGCCGTGCCCCTGGAAGAGATCGTCGAGCTGCACAGCGAGGCCAGCAACCGCTCGATGGTGTTCCACATGCACGTGGAGGAGCAACCCGAGGAAATCGGGGCGGCGCTCGAGGCGTACGGGCACCGGCCTCTGGCCCTGCTCACCGAGCGCCTCGGCAATCTGGGCAACATGACCGCCGTTCACGGCACCCATTCCACGCCCGAGGATCTCGACCGGTTTCTCGACCGAGGAGGCCGGCTCTGTGTCTGTCCCCTCACGGAAGCCAACCTGGGAGATGGCATCCCGATTCTGGATGGGGTCGATGCGAACCGCCTGTGTCTCGGAACCGACTCCAATGCCAGGATCAGTCTGATTGAGGAGGCGAGATGGCTCGAGTACGGCCAGCGGCTGCGGCGCCAGATCCGCGGTGCGGTCGTTTCCCCGCGGGGATATACAGCCGAGGCCTTGCTCAGCTGTGCCACGGTAGGCGGCGCCCGCGCCCTCGGCGTCGACGCCGGCAGGATCGCCGCCGGCGCCTGGGCGGATTTCTGCCTCCTCGATCTCGAGGCGCCCGCCCTCGCCGGTTGGGAGCCGGACACCCTGCTCGACGCCCTGATCGTCGGTGGCGGCAACGCGGTGGTGCGGGCGACCGCGGTCGGCGGACGGTGGCGGAAGACCGGGGAGGGAGCCGGCGGTGCCTAGCCGCGAGAAAGGCGAGCGACTGATGGCGCAGCAATTCGCGCGGCGATGCCTCCTCGCACTCGGGGGGACGCTCGGCGTGGCGGCATGGGCGTCGCCGCTCGCTGGCCAACGGCTCAGCTGGCACAACACATTCACCTTTTACGGTGACAACACCGAGTTCTTCACCCCGTTTCGCGTGGGCGAGACATTGCTCGGCGCGCAGGTCGAGAGCATGCTTCGGTTCAAGACGAGCAAGCGCACCGCGGTGATCGCCGGGGTCTTCGGCGATCAGCGGAGCGGAAGCGACGAGTTTCTCGGTACGGTCAAGCCGATTCTCGCGTTTCGCTATCGGACCGACCACTCCCTGGGCGTGGCCGGCACACTCCACACCGAGGAGCGGCACGGGCTCCTCGAGCCGCTGGCCGTGACCACGCTCGAAATCACTCGGCCGGTGGAGTACGGGCTCCAATGGATCGAGCGGCGGGGCGACGTCGAGGCCGAAGTGTTCATCAATTGGCAGGTGCTCAACACAAGCGCGAGCCGAGAGATCTTCGACTACGGTCTTCTGCTCCGGGTGCGGCCCTGGCCCTTCCTCTCTCTGGAGTACCAGGGGCGCGGGATTCATCGGGGCGGACAGCTCTTCTCCGCTGGCCAGCCGGTGGCGAACAATTACGCAGGCGGACCCGGCGTGCGCCTCACCGGGGAACTCACGCGGGTGGGTCGAGGTGGCCTAGCGCTGTTTCGTCTCTGGAGCAACGGCATCTTCGACGATGCTGTGCCCTCGGGCCGGCCCGACCGCGGCCGCGGGACCTATCTTCGAGCCTTCGTGGAGCCCACGCCTTTCGGGGGTGAATTCTTCACGATCCTGTGGTGGGGACGAGACTTCGTCTCGGAAGAGGGAGACAATAACTACAACTCTGTGGGGGCCGATCCCACGTTCTTCCGGTCGAAGCGGCGATACACGGAGATCGGCTACCTGCGCCGGATGACCATTGACAAGAGAGTCCAGGTCCGGGTGGAGGCACGGCTCCACAGGATCGATGACGACGAGAGTGTGGCCATCTCCGGGACCGACTGGGAATACTCGTACCGCATCATGATCACGGCCCCCTTTGAGATCCCGATTCTGTCGGAAAAGTGAAACTCACGGCGTCCAGAGTTGCGTGGAAGCCTGCACCTCATCTTTCGTGTCGGACGACCTCATGACCATTCCGCCCCTGCTCCTGGCTTTGGCCTAGGACCCAGCTCAGGCCCCGACAATTGGGTCCGTTGAGATTCTTCTGGCGCAGGTGGCCCCCTAGTCGACCGATGGCCCGAAAGCGATGACCCCCCCACCCGCAGACGGCGGGTGGGGGGGTCGGTTGGGCGTCGCGAGGACGTCGCCTAGAACTCGCCGGCCTGCAGCTTCCTCTGGGCCTCGAAGAGGTCCAGCCGACGCTCGACGAGCTGCTTCTGGCGCTTGGCCAGGTCTTCGGCCTTCGACGCGTGCTCCTTCTGCGCCTTGAGCGTCCGGCCTTCCAACTCGCGAAGCACCAATTGGGTGCGGGCCGTTCCCATGTCGGGACCGCCGGCCGCCATTCGCGCCTGCTCCCGCTTGGTCGCCAATTCGAGTTCGAGGCTGAGCGCGGCCTTCCATGCGTTGGCACTCGCCATCGCGGCCTTGGCCGCCTCCGCCTCGATCTTCCGCATTTCGCGGCGGCGCTCCAGCAGCGTCTTCGCGCGCTCCGCCGACTTCTTCTCGGCCTCGAGGGCGATCACCTCGGTCTCGTTCTTGTTGTTCTTCGCGACCTTGATGCGATCCTTGAGGCCCTTGATCTCCTGGTCTTGGAGCTTGAGCTGCGACTCGACCCGAACCTTGAACCCCTCGGCCCCGTTTTGCTGGGCCCGGGCGGCCTGGGCGTCGCTCGTGGCGCGCTCGATGTCGCCCCGAATGGAATCGATCGAACGCACCGGGACCAGCCGGAGAAAGGCATCCGGCGTCGTCGCGGCTTCAACCATTGTCGGGTTTTGCGGGACGGCCTGGGCCTCGGCCTGAGCCGCCGGCACCTCGCCGGTCGGGGCCTGACCCGAGGTGGGATATTGCGCCACGGCCTGACCGGCCCCCAATCCGAGGAAGGCGGCGGCCATCGTCAACGAAACCACGTGAACCACAACTGCGCGTTTCATTTCAATACTCCTTGTGCGGGCCCACACCATGGAGCCCGGGCGTCATTTCTAATGATGGTCGGGGGTTTGCGCAAGATCCTGGGGAAGGGGGTCGCCCTACCGCACCAGCTTCTTGTACTTGATCCGGTGGGGCTGGTCGACGTCCGCACCCCGGCGGCGCTTGTAGTCGGCCGCATAGTCCTGGTAGTTGCCCTCGAACCACACCACCTCGCTGTTCCCCTCAAAAGCCAGCATGTGGGTGGCGATCCGGTCCAGGAACCAACGGTCGTGGCTGATCACCACGGCGCATCCGGCAAACCGGAGCAGGGCGTCCTCGAGCGCCCTCAGAGTGTCAACGTCGAGATCGTTGGTGGGCTCGTCGAGCAGCAAGAGATTGCCCCCGCTCTTGAGAAGCTTGGCGAGGTGGAGCCGGTTGCGCTCGCCCCCCGACAAGTCGCCAACCCGTTTCTGCTGATCCGCACCCCGGAAATTGAACCCCGCCGCATAGGCCCGGGCATTCACGCGACGGGTGCCGAAGTCGAACTCGTCCGCGCCGCCCGAGATTTCCTCGAACACGGTGTGCTCGGCCTCCAGGGCCTCTCGTGTTTGGTCTACGTAGGCCACCTGAACGGTCCCGCCAACGCTCAGGGAGCCAGCATCGGGACGCTCCTCCCCGACGATCATGCGGAAGAGCGTCGTCTTGCCTGCCCCGTTGGCCCCGATCACACCCACAATGCCGCCTGGGGGAAGGGCGAAGTTGAGATCATCGATCAAGAGGGTATCCGCGTACCCCTTGGTGAGGCCCGTGGCGATGACCACATCGTCACCCAGCCTGGGAGGTGTCGGGATCATGATCTCCGCTTTGCCTTCTTGCTCCTTGCCCCCCTCGGCTAACAGGGACTCATAGGACGAAATGCGGGCCTTCGACTTGGCGCGGCGAGCCCTGGGCGCCATCCGAATCCACTCGAGTTCGCGCTCGAGCGTGCGCCGCCGCGCCGACGCTTGCTTTTCCTCCGCTGCCAGCCGCCGCTGTTTCTGGTCGAGCCAGGAGGAGTAGTTCCCCTTCCACGGGATGCCGGCACCCCGATCGAGCTCGAGGATCCACTCCGCCACGTTGTCGAGGAAGTACCGATCGTGGGTCACGGCCACCACGGTGCCTGGATACTCGGCCAAGTGGCGCTCGAGCCAGGCCACCGATTCCGCATCCAAGTGATTGGTCGGCTCGTCCAGTAACAGGAGATCGGGCTGCGCGAGGAGCACCTTGCAGAGAGCCACGCGCCGCTTCTCGCCTCCCGACAGGGTATCAATCGTCGCGTCGCCCGGGGGTAGCCGGAGCGCGTCCATCGCGATGTCCAGCTTGCGGTCCAGGTCCCAGGCGCCGGCCGCGTCGATCCGGGTCTGCAAATCCCCCTGGTGCTCCAGAAGCGTATTCATTTCGTCGTCCGACATCGGCTCGGCGAACCTGGCGCTCACCTCCTCAAACGCCGTCAGCAACTCCAGCGTAGAGGCGACAGCGTCGGCCACGTTGCCGCGGACGTCCTTCGAGGCATCCAGGACTGGTTCCTGGGGCAAAAACCCGACGCGGATGTCGGGAGCGGGGGACGCCTCGCCCAGAAAATCAGAGTCGACACCGGCCATGATGCGCAGGAGCGAACTCTTCCCGGCACCGTTGGCGCCCAGCACCCCGATCTTCGCACCGGGGAAGAAGGCCAAATTGATGCCCTTCAAGACCTCCCGCTTTGGCGGGACGACCTTTCGGAGATCGACCATCGTGAAGATGTATTGATGCTTCGTCATGAAGCGTGAAGATAGGGCTCCCCGCGAACGGCGGGAAGGCACGGCCAACGGATGCGTGACCAGGTGAGCCACCATACCTTCCGGAGACGGCAAACAGAGGACGGCGATGAAATACACGGTAGCGATGATGGCCGGGCTTGGCGTCTGGTGCGGCACGAGCAGCGGCGGGGGCGGGGGCTCGGGCGGGTCACAGGGGTCAACGCATGCTCGACCGGCTTGTGACGCCGACAATGGCGGGCTCGAACTTCCCGCGGGATTCTGCGCGGTGTTGGTCGGGGAGTGGCTGGGAGCGGTCCGGCACATTGTCGTGGCCGACAACGGCGACATCTACGCGGGGATCCAATCGCGCAGGGGTGGCGGAGGAATCTTGGCCCTCCGTGACGTCGACGGTGACGGAAAGGCTGACATGTTGCGACCGTTTGGCCGGAGTCCCGGCACCGGCGTCGCGCTCAACGACGGGTATCTCTACTTCGCTCCCAACGACCGCATCGAACGCTATCGATTGACCCCGGATGCGCTGGTACCCGCCGGTGAGCCCGAGATCATAGCGCAGAACCTCCCGACCGGCGGCCACGGCGCCAAGACGATGGCCGTGGGACTCGACGGAAGCCTCTACGTCGATTTCGGGTCACGCAGCAACAGCTGCCAGGAACGCGACCGCCAGGCGCGCTCTCCCGGCCGCGATCCGTGTGCAGAGCTTCAGGAACGCGCCGCGATCTGGCGATTCGATTCGGATGTCCGAAACCAGGCGCCCTCCGACGGGCAGCGCTGGGCCACGGGATTGCGGAACGCCATGGCGCTCGCCGTCCACCCGACGACGGGCGCGCTCTACTTCGCCTCCCACGGCCGAGACCAGCTGAGCGCCCACTGGGGCTACAGCGACCATGCCAACGCGGAGAAGCCGTCCGAGGAGTTCGGGATGGCCGATCGGGGCGACGATTACGGCTGGCCCTACTGTTACCACGACCCCGAGCTTGGCAAGAAGGTCTTGGCCCCGGAGTATGGCGGGGATGGGCAGGTAGTCGGCCGGTGCGCAGCCATGAAAGACCCCATCATCGCTTTCCCTGCCCACTGGGCGCCCATGGCTCTCGCCTTCAACACCGGCGATGCCCTGGGCGAGACCTACCGCGGAGGTGCCTTCCTCGCCTTCCACGGGTCTTGGAATCGCAGCCCACTGCCCCAGGCCGGCTATCGGGTCGTGTTCATTCCCTTTGGGGATGGGAGGCCCACCGGGCCGTACTCGACCTTCGCCACCAGTCGCTCGGGACCCGAAGGCCTCCGCGCCTCGGGCGTGGCGTTCGGGCCGGACGGCACCCTCTACATCGCCGACGACCGCCACCAGAAGATCTGGCGGGTGATGAGGACCGGGGAGTAGGGGGTGGAAAGTATTATCTTTTGGTTGTGACTCTCGACTCTCGACTCTCGACTCTCGACTCTCGACTCTCGACTCTCGACTCCCGACTCCCGACTCCCGACTCCCACCATGACCCGTCTGACTTCACTCACGATTGCTCTCGCCGCAGGCTCCGGGTACGGACACCTTCACGCCCAAGAGCCACTCGCAGTCGGCACCCAGGCGCCCGACTTTGCCTTGATCGGAGCCACGAGGGACGGCGTGTTGCCCGATACCGTCCGGCTCAGCGATTTCGCAGGGCATACCATTGTCCTGGCCTTCTTCTACCGAGCCAGGACCCCTGGCTGAACGATCCAGATGACGGCGTACCGTGATCAGTACGCCACGCTCTTCAACGACGGTGACCGAGTGACCCTCCTCGCCATCAGCACCGACCCCATCGACGTGCTCCAGTCGTGGGCTCAGGATGATGACTTCCCCTTCACGTTCCTGAGCGATCCTGACGGGGCCGTTGGCCGGCAGTACGGTGCCAGCGCGCGCGTCGGACTCAACAACCGCAACCTCTTCGTCGTCGGCCCCGATGGCACCATCGGCTACCGGCAAACCCCGTTTCGAGAAGTGGATCCCACCGCATACACCCAACTCGCCGCGGCCGTCGACCGGCTGGCAGGGGATGCCGAGGAGGACATCGGCAAGCCCACAGAGATCGACTAGGCTCGCTTCCCGCCGTCGGTGGGTTCGGTCAGCTGTTCCAAGACCCGGGCGACCGCGTCGGGTTCGGCATCGATCTCGGGGACCGTCGCCCCTCGGCGGCCGTGATCATCCCGCAGGATGTCCGGATCTTTCAGCAGGTGGCCGGTGAGCACGGCCACGACCCGGTCCTCCGGGTCGATGATGCCATCCCGGATCAGCCGGCGCACACCGGCCACGCTGGCCGCGCTGGCCGGCTCCGCGCCCACGCCGGCGCCGTCGATCACCGCCTTTGCTTCCAGAATCTCCGCATCGGACACTGTCGTCACGACGCCGTCGGTCGACCGGATGGCCCGGACCGCCCGCGCGTATGACGCCGGGTTGCCGATTCGGATGGCCGTGGCCACCGTGTCTGGGCTGACCGATGCGCGGCGGGCGAACCCCTCCTCGAAGCTCCGGGCGAAGGGGGCGGCGCCTTCGGCTTGAATCGCGGCGAGGCGAGGGATGGTGGAAATGAGGCCGGCCTGCCGCGCGTCCCCGAGTGCCTTTCCGAAGGCCGCGGTGTTCCCCAGGTTCCCGGCAGGGACCACGATCCAATCCGGTGGAGACCAGTCGAGCTGGTGCAGGAGTTCGAACACGATCGTCTTTTGCCCCTCGATACGGAACGGGTTGATGGAGTTGAGGAGGTAGAGGTTCGACGCGAGCGCCTCTCGATCGATGAGTTCGAGGCACTGGTCGAAGCCGCCTCGCACTCTCACCAATTTCGCGCCGTACGCCAGGGCCTGCGCCAGTTTCCCTGCCGCAACGAATCCCGCCGGGATCAACACGACGCATGGCAAGATCGCCTGCGCGACATAAGCCGCGAGGGACGCGGCCGTGTTGCCAGTGGATGCGCACGCCACTGCCCGCGCACCGATCCGTCGCGCCTGGGTGATGCCAACCGTCACGCCTCGGTCTTTGAACGACCCCGTGGGGTTGAGGCCTTCGTGTTTGAGCTGGAGCTCCGGGTGCCCGGCCCAGCGGCTGATGCCTTCGCGCTCGAGCACAGGTGTGTTGCCTTCGGGGTGGCTCACCACGTCGAGCCCGGCCGACGGCAGGACGAGTTCCCGGTATCGCCAGACCCCGGACGCAGGTGCACCCGCTCGAACGTCGAGCCGGGCGGTGAAGACCCGGCGCAGGGCCGCGCCAGTATGCCGCGGGGCGGGATGGACGAGGTCGAGCAGGCCGCCGCACGGGCAGCGGGTTCGTGGGTCGCGTTCGGGCAGGCGGGCGCCGCAGGTCATGCAGACCTGGACCGTTGTGTCCGAGGGCTCCGTCACCATCCGTGGCCCGCGCGAAGCACGCCGCCCGGTGCTCCCCATGCGCGGTCTACAGCGTGCACATATCCACGTTATCGAAGTTCCGGCCGTAGAACTTCATGTACTCAACTTTCCGCTGCAGTGCCTCGATCACGTAGCGGCCAAAGTTGAGTTTCTCGAAGGTCTGGGCGCTGCCGAGGCCTCCGGGACTGAAGACGTTGATTTCCATCAACTTGCTTCCCACGATGTCGAGCCCAACCAGAAACATGCCGTCCTGGACCAGCTTGGGGCGCACGATCTCGGCGATGTGGAGTGCCTCATCGCTGATCTCCGCCTGCGCCAGCTTTCCGCCGGCGTGAATATTGGATCGCATGTCTCCACCAGCGCGGACTCGCCGGAAGGCCGCGAACCGTCCCTTCACCCTGAGCGGTCGGCCATTCATGACGAAGAGCCGGGTATCGCCGTTCTCGGCCTCCTTGAGATACTCCTGCGCGATGACGTACCCGTCGCGGCTGACGGCGTCGATCATCTGATTCAGGTTGGGCACATCGTCGGGCCGGACGAGGAAGACGCTGGCGCCGCCGGACCCTTGGAGCGGCTTGAGAACCGCGTTCCCTCCCATCTCGCGCACAAAAGCCTTGATTTCCTCCCGATCGCGCGTGATGACGGTCTTGGGCCGGACCTCCGGCGGGAAGAGCTGGAAGTACATCTTGCTCATCGCCTTGGCGAGTCCATTGGGATCGTTCACCACCACGACGCCCCGTCGAGCGGCCAATCGGGCGAATTCAATGGCAATCATCGACGCCCACGGACGCGTGACCGCATCGTCCGACGGAACGTTGCGCAGCATCAGGACGTCGAGGTCCTCGATGTGGATGCGCTCGAGAACCGCCTTCTTGCCAACCAGATCATCACAAAACGCGTGCGAGGTTTGGTACTTCTTCTTCGGGACCGTCCGAGCTCTGGCTCCGACCGACTCGTCGGCATCGTAGGCTAAATCGCCTACCCCCATCATCCACGGCGTATGCCCCAGATTGACCGCGGCCTGTCCGAGCCGCATGGTGGTGTACCCGCCCTCCTCTGTTGTCACGTCGTTGACCACGAACCCGATTCTCACGCGAACCCCCTTCAAAACGAGCTTTGGAATCGATCTGCGTCTCCCCGAGGCCTGTGGCGATTCCTCAGGGAGGCGTCGGTTTGGTGTGCCGCGCCGGCGGCTCGAGCAGCTCCAGGATCGAGTCGACACGATGGACCCACGCCAAGCGCTCGGCGCTCCCCGCGGCATCGAGGTAGCGGGGGCGCAGCGGCGGCGGTGACAACACTTTCCGCCACACCAGTTCTTCGATGATGGGAACGTGCTCGGCTGCGTACTTCCCGAGGAGCAACGGCTCAAGCTTGCCACCGGCCTGGATGTACTCGAGAACCTCGATGAGCCCCTTGAGATAGACCGCGTCCTTGGTGAGACCTCCGCCTCGGTGAATCCGAACGGCGATGGAAAAGGCGGTGCGCCGCTCAAAGCCGTAGGCGTCTTCCAACGTGTCGAATGTCTCGACGAACGAACTGCCCTCCACCATCCTGCGCGCTGCCACTACCCTCGCGGCCAAGAGACGCAGCCGGGGCCGGCTCAACCCTCCGGACAGGAATTCGGCGAACACCGCCAGCCCTTCTTGCAGCGCATCGTATCCAGCCAGCCCGGAATACAGCTGGCGAAACGGCTGGGCACGTCCGTTGTAGAACGTGACGATGTGCGTTCCGATCTCGTGGTGCAACAGGGCATTGGCCCGCGCCACCGGGATCCGGCTATGCCGACTGATGAGAAGATTGCCCTGGGAGACCATCAGCCCGGCGGTGTCGTCGCGAATCTCGGCCTTGGCGGCAAACTCCGGCCACTGCCGCCGGTAGTAATCGATCTCCGCTTGGGCGCGTTCCTGAAACGCTTCCGGCGAGAGAAACCCCTCCCGTGAATCATCTCGGGTCCGGGGGGGGACCTGCGCGAGGATGCGCTCGGCCACGGCGACGAGACTATCGGCGATTTCTCCATAGAGCTGCACGCTTCCGTAGCGAAAGCGGGCCGTATCGAGGTCCAGGAGCATCGTGAGCTTTCGATCGAGCTCATCCTGCTTTTCTCTAAACAACTGTCGGAGGGCCGGGTCTTCGAGACGCTCGAGCGGGACGTTGTACAACTCCCGCTTGAGCCGCACCGGGTCGACGCGCAATGGCCGGTACCGAAACGCAGGCTGCGTGCGGCACTTGTGCTTGCAGAATTGGCGGTAGGCTTGCTGGGCGTTGGCAGGCGTGACTTGGAGAATAAAGTCGAACCCATTGCCGACGGAGGCCAAATGCCGGTCGACCTCCCACACGGCTTTGACCACCGCGCGGCGGCCGAGTCCGTGGTAATGGCGCGGTCGGTGACTGGTATGGGAGCGGACGAAGGCAAAGAGAATCTGCCGGAGTGCCACCGTGACCTGTCGTTCGAGTTCACGCAGGACCACCGGGTAGGCCAGCTTCCCATCCCCATCGCGATAGATCGGACGCACTTCCAATCCGAACTGGGTGGCGCCGACCGCTCGTGCATCGGCCGGTTTGAGCAGCGGCGGCAGGTGAACCGGAGCCACCCGGGCCCGACGAACCACTTCCACGGCAGCTACCTGATCCTCGACGGCGATCTGGGCCAGCGCGCCGCACGTCGCGTCCACCATGTGATCGAGAGCCTCATCGGCCGGGGCGCGCATCCGGAACCCCGGTTGAAGTGGGTGCCCCGCGAGCGGGGAGCCGTTCCAACTCTCGGGATCAAACTGTCCAGCCGAGATTTCCACCAGGAGGAAGCCACCGAACATGGGAGCCAAAGTCTCGGTGATTCGACCGATCAGCTCCGAAACCCCCGTTTGCCGCCGGGCCGATCCCAGCGCGAATAAGTACGCGGCCTCGCTGGTTATCAGATGGTGCGTGCCCTCGTCCAAGCCCGTTCGGGGTCGGCGATAGACGCAGAGGAACGGCAATTGGCGGTCGATGTGCACCCGGCCCCACCCAGGCAGGGTGCGCCGGACCGGCTTGTTCGCCGCCAACCGCGCACAGACGGCCTCAATCAACGATGAGTCTATCGTCGCCGGCTCCGACGGCGTCATGGCGTCATCCGGTGCAATTCCTCGATCAGGCCTGGGACCGTCGATGCGAGGGCGGTGTGAATGCCTCTGATCATCCGCCGATCCGGAGTTCCCGTCCACTCGTCCATGAAGAACTTCTTGAACTCGATCGCCAGCACGCACGCCGATTCCGGAAACGTGGCGTGGGCCCATCGAGAAAAATGGCCGCCACGGAACTTCACATTCTCTCGGACATCGAGCTGGCCATCCGGGAACGGCGCCTTGCCGAGATCGGTCACCAACCGATCGGCCACCGCACCCCAGCGAGACCGGTCCAGGCTCCCGGTTCCCAGATTGACCTGGGGATTCTCGGCCGGGTCCGCCGCCTCGGCCTTTGGGCCGGCCCGCCGGTGGTTGTACGAATGGAGGTCGAGAACCACGAAACGTCCAAAACGGTCCTGCATTTCCGCAAACAGATCGTGCACGCCGCGGTAGAAGGCATCGTATTCCCTAAGCGATCGGCTGGCGACCGCCTCGGGCAACTCGGAGTTCCACACCGTGAGCCCCCAGGCGTCGTCCGGTGTTCGGTAGACCGCCTGCTCCCGGGGTCGGTTGAGGTCGATCTGAAACCGTGACATCACACCGGTCACCCGGGTGGGTGCGACCGCCGTCCACTCATCGGTGAAGGGATCTTCTTCCCGAAGCCGGTCGGCCTCGGAGAGCGCCATGTGCTGGGCCACATCGGCCCGCAGATCGTGCCCGCAATGAATGGCAAACGCCAACACCGGCTGCTCGGTTGATGCGGCCGTTCGGTCTTGGTTCCAGATCGTGGTCACAAGCGAAACACTCCTCAGGCGGTGAAGACTCGCGCACAACCGGGTCGACAGGGATGACGTGCGTGATGCTCGCGCTGGGCCGGCACGCTTCGAGTCGGCGCGGTGCACGGTGGACCGACCGGAGGGCCTCCACGGCGCGGGGGCCCAACTTAGCGTACCTGGGCTCCCTCCGGATCAACGGTGGTCAACCGGGTCTCGCACGGAATGCCCTCGGTGCGATATGCACGTTGTATGGCCGCGGCAACATGATGGGCCGAAGAGGTCGAGCGAGTAAACGCAAACATCGTGGGCCCACTTCCTGAAATAGAGCAGCAAAGCGCGCCGGCCGCCAGTCCAGCTGCCTTCCCCGCGCGAAAACCGGGGAGCAAAGGCTCACGTGCTGGCTCCGCGATAAGGTCGACCACGGCCCGACGCAAGAGCTCGAGGTCCTGACGCGCGCCCGCCGCCACCACGGCGCCGACTGCGGCTGCCTGCGCCAGCGCCACCGTGAGCGAAACGGAGGAAGGGAGAGCCGCACGGCCCGCGGCCGTCGGGAGGGTGTAGTCCGGGTGCGCCAGCACGATGTTGAGCCCGGCGGGAAGGGGAAGCGGAATGCAATCGATCGGGTCGAGGGAGCGCACCAGCACCAGGCCACCCAGGAGCGACGGCGCGATGTTGTCGGCGTGACGTCCCGCCACGTGCCGTTCCGCCGCCAAGCAGGCGGTGATCAGGTCGGGCACGGCCAGCGGTTCTGGGAGAAGGGCGTTGGTGGCCACTGCCGCCGCCACCGCCGAGGCGGCGCTGCCTCCTTGCCCGGCGGCCAGGGGCAGCCCTTTCTCGACGGAGAGTTCGAGCCCCACCTTGTCGGCGACCCGGGCGAGGCGAAGCGTCTCCGTCGCGGCAATGCCGGCAGTGTGCCGGGCCGCGTCGCTTGGCAGGGCAGGGTGGCCCGGATCGAGAATGACAACTCCCGGCGCCGCACGTGTCCGGACCGTGACCGTGTCGCCCGCGCCGGCGACGGCGAGGCCCAGGATATCGAGGCCCGGGCCCACGTTGCCGATGCTCCCAGGGGCGAATGCGGTTCGTGAGATCGACGCGAAGGTTGCCATGAGGATCGAGGATACCGGCCGGGACCAGAGCTGTCTATCGGCGGGGATGACTCCATGTCCGGGGACTCCAACATATACTTGAACAGGAGGTCCCGATGGTCACTGGCGCTCCCCAGCAATTCCCTCCTGCGTATGCGCGGCTCAGCCCGGCTCAACTCGCGGCACGCGCGGCGCAGGCGCTTGCCATGCTCGAGGACTGCCGGGCCTGCCCGCGGGACTGCGGCGTCAACCGGCTCGAAGGAAAGTGGGCCGCGTGTAAGACCGGCCGCTATGCCGTCGTCGGGAGCTACTTCCCACACTTCGGCGAAGAAGATTGCCTGCGCGGCTGGAACGGATCGGGGACCATCTTCTTCTCGCACTGCAATCTTCGATGCGTGTTCTGCCAGAACTTCGACATCAGCCAGGGCATCCGTCCCGACCACGCGCCTCGAGGCGCCACCCCCGACGAGATCGCCGGCATGATGCTCCATCTTCAGGAGCGGGGCTGTCACAACATCAACTTGGTCACGCCTGAGCACGTCGTTCCCCAAATCGTCGAGGCCATGGCCATCGCGGCGGCGGTCGGCGTGTGCCTCCCCATCGTCTACAACACCAGCGCCTACGATTCGCTCGACAGCATTGATCTCTTAGATGGGCTCGTGGACATCTACATGCCCGACTTCAAGTACTGGTCGTCGGAACGGAGCGCGACCTACCTCAAGGCGGCGGATTATCCTGCCATCGCGCGCGCGGTGATTCGGGCCATGCACCAACAGGTCGGCCCGCTCGTGCTCAACGCCGATGGGCTTGCGCGGAGGGGTCTGTTGATCCGGCACTTGGTGATGCCGGGTTGCATGGACGAGACCCGGGCGATTCTCGAATGGATCGCCAAGGAACTGGGGCCGGACACGTACGTGAACCTCATGAATCAGTATTACCCGGCCGGGAAGGTGAGCGCCGAGCGGTATGGCGAGATCAACCGCCGGCTCTCTTCTGAGGAATGGCGGGCGGCGCGCCGTCTGGCGCGGGGGCTGGGGCTCCGTCGACTGGATGTGCGCCGAGCCTGACGCGTCCGCCATCTCGCGCGTCCCGATCCGCTTAATCCCGAGCACCTTTGTCCCATCCTCGGAGGCCGCGCAGGAGCGCGCGTCCCACTGCCATCCGCACCGGATTAGGCTAAATTGCCAGCCGCGTTTCCCATTTCCTCGGGATGATTCATGCGAATTGCGGTTCTCAAAGAAACAACGGCCAGCGAGCGCCGAGTTGCTCTGGTGCCGGATGTGGTCCGGCGGCTGATCAAGGCCGGGCTCGAGGTCAGGGTCGAGGAGGGGGCCGGGGTACCTGCCCATTTTCCTGACCCCTTGTACTCGGACGCAGGCGCCACCCTGTCTCCGGACCGCTCGGCGGCGCTCGCAGACGTCGACGTGCTCCTCAAGGTGCAGCCCCCCACGGCCGCGGAGATCGGCGCCATGCGCGCGGGGGCGGGCGTCGTCGCGTTCCTGCATCCAGGGTCGTCAGGGGACCTCTTCCGCGCGTTGGCCGATGCCCGCGTGACCGGTTTTGCGATGGAATTGGTTCCCCGGATCACCAAGGCACAATCGATGGATGCCTTGTCGTCGCAGGCGACCGTAGCCGGATACAAGGCGGTCCTCCTGGGGGCGGCACAACTGGGTCGGCTGCTCCCGATGCTCACCACCGCCGCGGGCACCCTCGCCCCGGCCAAGGTGTTCGTCATCGGCGCCGGGGTCGCTGGCTTGCAGGCCATCGCCACCGCTCGTCGGCTGGGAGGCGTGGTCTCGGCCTTTGACGTGCGCCCTGTCGTCAAGGAACAGGTGCAAAGCCTGGGCGCCAAGTTTCTCGAGAGCGAGGCCGTCACCGCGGAGGCGGAAGCCGCGGGCGGGTACGCGAAGGAGCTGGCCCAGGAGCAGCAGCAACGGGTGCTGGAGACGATCGGGGGCCACGTGCCGGGGGTGGACCTGGTGATCACCACGGCGCAGATCCCAGGGAAGCCGGCTCCCCGCCTCATTACCGCGGCCATGGTGCGGTCGATGCGCGCGGGATCGGTAATTGTCGACCTCGCCGGCGAGAGCGGTGGGAATTGTGAACTGACCCGAGCGGGCGAGACCGTCCAGGTGCATGACGTGACCGTGCTGGGACCGGTCAATCTGCCCAGCAGCCTGCCGGTTCACGCCAGCGAGATGTACAGCCGAAACCTCGCGACGTTTTTGGAGTACGTGCTGAAGGACGGAGCCTTCCACGTCGATCTCGACGATCCCATCGTCGGGCCGATGTGCGTGACCCACGCAGGAGAGATTCGTTACGGCGGGGAGGGAGTCGCATGACTGAAGGCATTGTGATCGGCGTTGTCGTCTTTACCTTGGCGACATTTCTCGGCTTCGAGTTGATCCATCGCGTTCCCCCGACGCTCCACACCCCGCTCATGTCCGGATCCAACGCGATCAGCGGCATCACCATCGTCGGAGCGTTGGTCTTGGCCGGTGGCGGCTTCGGCTGGATCTCCACCGCCATCGGGTTTGGGGCCGTCGTCCTCGCCATGATGAACGTGGTGGGGGGCTATGCGGTCACCGACCGCATGCTCCACATGTTCAAGAAGAAGTCGGAGGAGACATGATCCCTCCGGCACTCGTGCCTCTCATTTATCTGATCTCGGCGAGCCTATTCATCGTCGGGCTCAAGAAACTCTCCAGCCCGGCCACGGCCCCCCGCGGCAATCAGCTGTCCGCCGCCGGCATGCTGCTGGCGATCGTGATCACGCTCTTGGACCGGAGCATCCTCTCCTTCGAGGTGATCATCGCCGGCGTCGTCGTCGGGTCGGTAACCGGATTGTGGATGGCACGGGCGGTCAAGATGACGGCCATGCCGCAGATGGTGGCGCTGCTGAACGGGTTTGGGGGCGGCGCGTCCCTGCTGGTTGGCGGAGCCGAGTTCCTCAAGGCCGACATGCAGGGCGTCGCGCTAGCGCTCGATACCGACATCACCATCCAGTTGAGTGTGCTCATTGGCGCCGTCACGTTCACGGGAAGCGTGATCGCCTTCGCGAAGCTCCAGGAACTGTTGAGCGGGCGCGCGGTCACCTACCCGCTCCAAAAGGTCGTCAACGGCCTCCTTGTTGTGGGAATGGCTGGCCTCATCGTGACCCAGGTCATCAGTCCCGGCCAACAGCTCGGGAGCTTCTATCTCGTGGCCGGCTTGGCGCTGGTGCTCGGCATCCTGTTTGTGATCCCCATCGGCGGGGCGGACATGCCCGTCGTCATCGCCCTGCTCAATTCATTCTCGGGTATCGCGGCGGCGATGACCGGCTTCGTCATCAACAACTACGTCCTCATTATCGCCGGGGCATTGGTGGGCTCGTCGGGGATCATCCTCACTACCATCATGTGCCGGGCCATGAATCGGCCCCTGACCAACGTGTTGTTCGGCGCCTTCGGGTCGGCGGCGGCCCTCGGACCCGGCAAGGGGACCGAAGAGCGCACCGTCCGCTCCGTGAGCGCCGAGGATGCGGCACTCCGGCTTGCCTATGCCCGGTTGGTGATCGTCGTCCCGGGGTACGGCCTCGCGGTCGCGCAGGCGCAGCACCAGCTTCGCGAGCTTGCGGACCTCATCGAGACCAAGGGCGGCGAGGTGCGCTACGCCATCCACCCGGTGGCGGGCCGCATGCCGGGGCACATGAATGTCCTCCTCGCGGAGGCCAATGTGCCCTACGACAAGCTCTACGACATGGATCAGGTCAACGACGAGTTCGAGCGGGCAGATGTGGCGCTCGTCGTCGGGGCCAACGATGTGGTCAATCCGGCTGCCCGGAACGATCCGTCAAGCCCCATTTACGGGATGCCCATCTTGAATGTGGATCATGCGCAGAGCATTATCGTGATGAAACGGAGCATGAATCCCGGGTTTGCCGGCATTCAAAACGAGCTGTTCTTCCACCCCAAGAACTCCATGCTCTTCGGCGACGCCAAGGCTTCGTTGACGGCGCTGGTGAGCGAAGTCAAGACCCTCTAGGAAGGAGCATTCGATGCCCCGACGATCGCTCATCGGTATCGCCACTCTGGCGGCGGTGCTCGCCGGCACCCCCACCGCGGGACAGGCGCAGGGCGCGTGCGACCTCATCAAAGAGCACGCGATGACCATGAAGGTGGGTGCCTGGGCCGCCTGGGACATGTCCGAGGGGACCATGAAGCAGGCGGTGGTCGGCAAGGAGCAGCGGGATGGGAAGGACCACTACTGGCTTGAGATGGCCATGCAGGGCAAGAAGAAGGGCGAAGACGTGGTCATGAAGATGCTGGTGCCCGGCTGGATGAACATGACGGATATCAAGGAAATCATCGTGAAGCCGGCCGGCGAACCCGCCATGCGGATGCCCGCGCAGATGATGGGCATGATGCGCCAGCATATGAAGAACCCCGCGGAGCGAATCCAGGAGGAGTGCGCCAATACCGTGGAAGTCGGTAAGGAGACCGTCACGGTGCCGGCCGGCACGTTCTCCACGACCCATTACCGCACCAAGGACGGCGTCGAGATGTGGTGGAACACCGACCTCCACTTCCCACTGGTCAAGATGGTGAGCGAGGATGGGCAGATGGTCCTGGTGGACCACGGGACCGGCGCCGAGACGGCCATTACGGGGCCGATTGAGGACATGCCCGGAATGCCCGGCTTCTAGCGCATTCGGACCCGTTGAGCCGGCCGGGGGGGGCGGCACCCGCGTGGTGCAGCCCCCTTTTCGTTGTGGCCGAGACCATGCTCGGAACCGGACCCCCGGGCAGTGTGTTTCCATTCCTGAGGATGGCTGTCCCCGCGAACGAGGGTCCGGAGCGAACGAGGGTCCGGACAGTGCAAATCCACCCCCCGGACGCGTCCCCCTGGTGGCGTTTTGGCGAGTATGCGGTGCGGACCTGTGGGCGGGAACCGGGTTTGCGACCCTTGTGCCCGGTGGTGCATCCAGCAGTTGAGGCGCCACAGAGGCCTTTTAGCGCAACTGCCGATATGGGAATGGGTTAGTTAAGGTATTGATTTTTGGTGATTTACGTGTTATTTTTGGTGCTTAGCTTTTGTACAGTGTCCGGGGCAATCTCTGCAAAGAGGGGCCCCGGGGCGCAAGCACGGATACAGTTGGGAGGACGGGAGTCCCTAAGGAGGCTTTGAGTGGCAACCAAGACGCGTAGCAAGCGGCGCTCGGTCCGGCCCGCCCAAATCGCCCGTGCGGTCGATGAGGGACGGGAGAGCCTCGATCTCTACCTCGACGAAATCAGCCGCGTCCCCCTGCTCAATCGTGAGCAGGAGATGGCGCTCGCGCGCAAGGCGTTCCGGGGCGATGTCGCTGCCCAGGAGAGACTGGCGCGCCATAACGTCCGCTTCGTGGTTTCCGTGGCTAAGAAGTTCCAGAACCGCGGGGTCCCACTCGTGGACCTCATTGGTGAAGGCAATCTCGGTCTCATGACCGCCGCCCGGAAGTTCGATCCCGATCGTGGCGTCAAGTTCATTTCCTACGCGGTGTGGTGGATTCGCCAGGCGGTCCAGGCCGCCATTGCCCGTCACGGCCGCCCGGTGCGGGTGCCGCTCAACCGAACGGCCGATCTGAGCCGGCTGGGACGGACCACTACGCTGCTCAAGGAGCGGCTGGGGCGGATGCCCACGACCGAGGAACTGGCCCAGGCCACCGGGCTCACGCTCGAAGCCGTGCGGAGCCTGAGCGCCCTCAACTCCGAAGCTGTCCGGCTGGATCACCCCACTCGCGACGGCGACGGACATGAGCGCATCGAGCGGTTCTCGTGGGCGGATCAGGAAGGCACCGATGCCAGCACGCTCATGAACAGCCGGACGGAAGGGATCGAGCACGCTCTGGCGTCCCTCCCGCCGCGCGACGCCAAGGTGCTGCGGCTCTACTTCGGGCTCGACGACGGCAACAGCCGCACGCTCGAGGAAATCGGCCGGATGATGGGGGTCACCCGGGAGCGCATCAGGCAGCTCCGCGACCGGGCCCTGCTCCGCCTCCGCGAAGGCGAGACCGGCGACCGGCTCAAGGACCTGGTGGCCTAACCACTGCAGCTCGACTGTTCACGCGACCCTCCGGTCATCCGGAGGGTCGCGTTCTTCTAGGAGCTATGCCTCGGCGAGGAAATCGCGCAGCACCCGCGAGAGGATCCCGCCGTGCCGGTAGTAGTCGATCTCGACCTGGGAGTTGAGCTGCACCGCCGCGCCGAACGCCACCTCGGATCCATCGTCGCCCCTGGCCCGCACCTCGAGCCGGCCACCGGGTTCGAGGCCGTCGGCAATCCCGCCAATACTGAACGTCTCGTGGCCGGTCAGGCCCAGGGATGAGGCGCTATGCCCCGGCTCGAAGGTGAGCGGCAATACACCCATCCCCAAGAGGTTGCTTCGGTGAATGCGCTCGTACCCCTCCGCGATCACCGCCTTGACCCCGAGCAGCGCCGTGCCCTTAGCGGCCCAGTCGCGGCTGCTGCCGGTTCCATACTCCCGTCCGGCCAAGACCACCAACGGAGTGCCCGCGTCTTGGTACCGGAGCGCGGCATCGTAGATCGGCAGCACCTCCCCTGAGGGGAAATGCAGGGTCCAGTTGCCCTCCTTCTCAGGCACGAGGCGGTTGCGAATCCGCACGTTCCCGAAGGTGCCCCGCATCATGACTTCATGGTTCCCGCGGCGGGAGCCGAACGTATTCCAGTCCACCGCCTCGACCCCATGGTCGCGGAGGTATCTGGCCGCCGGCCCGTCCTTTGGGATTGCGCCGGCGGGAGAGATGTGGTCGGTCGTCACAGTGTCTCCCAACACCACCAGCGCCCGGGCGTTTTCGATATCGGCCAACGGGGGAGGGGTGGCGGGGAGGTCCTGGAAGAAGGGGGGTTCCCGCACGTAGGTCGACTCGGGAGCCCACGAAAAGCGGTTCCCCTGTGCCACCGGGAGGGCGTCCCATTCCTCGTCGCCGTCGAACACCGCGCCGTAGCGCTCCACGAAGAGTTCCGGCTTCAGCGAGGCCGTTACCGCCTCCCTGATGGCGTCGGCCGTGGGCCAGACATCACGGAGGAACACGGGGGCGCCGTCCGTTCCCTCGCCAAGCGGTTCACGGGTGAGGTCGATGTCGACCCGTCCCGCCAGCGCAAACGCGACTACGAGCAGGGGCGAGGCCAAGTAACTGGCCCGGACCTGCGGATGAATGCGAGCCTCGTAGTTGCGGTTTCCGCTCAAGACGGCGGCGGCGACCAAATGATGGTCGGCGATGGCCTGGGCAACCGGTGCCGGGAGGGGACCGCTATTCCCGATGCACGTAGTGCATCCGTACCCCACCACTTGGAAGCCGAGGGCCGACAGGTAGGGCAACAGCCCGGAGCCTGTGAGATAATCGGTCACGACCCGCGACCCCGGGGCCATGCTGGTCTTGACCCATGGCTTGGTGCTCAGCCCGCGTTCAACGGCGTTCTTGGCCAAGAGCCCGGCGCCGATCATGACCGACGGGTTCGATGTGTTGGTGCAACTCGTGATCGCCGCAATGACCACAGATCCATCCTGAAGGGTCACCGGCACCCCGTCGAGTTCGGTCGTGATGGCCGATGGTGCCTCCACCGCCACCGCCGACCCGGCGCCGTTGCCACTGCCGCCTTCGTCCATCCAGCGGGAGTAGCTGGCTTGGGCGATCTCGCGGCGGTCCGCCGGCGCATTCACATGCATTAGGTCGGGCAAGCTCACGACGAAATTGCGCTTGAGTCCCCGGAGCAGCACCAGGTCCTGCGGGCGCTTGGGCCCGGCGAGACTCGGCTCGAGCGAGGAGAGATCGAGCTCCAACGCGGTGCTGAATTCGGGGTCCGGGGTGTCTGTGGTACGAAACAACTGCTGGGTCTTGCAATAGCGCTCCACCCGCTCGATCACGGCCGGGTCGCGCCCGGTCACCGCCAGGTATCTGATGGTCTCGGCGTCGATGGGGAAGAAGCCCATCGTTGCGCCGTATTCCGGGCTCATGTTCGCGATGGTGGCTCGATCGGCCAGGGAGAGACGGGACAACCCTGGACCATGGAATTCCACGAACTTGCCGACTACCCCGGCTTCCCGGAGCATCTTGGTGACGCGGAGCACCAAGTCCGTGGCCGTCGTCCCGACCGGCAGCTCCCCCACGAGCCTCATGCCGACCACATCGGGAATGAGCATGAAGTAGGGCTGGCCCAGCATCACGGCCTCGGCCTCGATTCCGCCGACCCCCCACCCCATCACACCGAGCCCATTGATCATGGTCGTATGGGAATCGGTGCCGACCAAAGTATCCGGGAAGGCGGTGAGGTCTCCGAACTGCTCGCGCAGTTGAACCGCCGAGGCCAGGTATTCGAGGTTCACTTGATGGACGATGCCGGTCCCCGGCGGGACAACTCGAAAGTTGTGGAAAGCCTGCTGGGCGTATTTCAAGAGCTGATAGCGCTCCCGATTGCGCTCGAATTCCAGCCGCACATTCAGCAGGACGGCGTTCTCGCTCCCGTAGTGATCCACCTGGACCGAATGGTCGATCACCAGGTCGCACGGCACGACCGGATTGATCTTCTCGGGATCGCCACCCATCCTGGCCATCGCGTCGCGCATGGCCGCCAAGTCGACCACACTCGGCACGCCGGTAAAATCTTGCAGGACGACTCGCGCCGGCATGTACGGGACCTCGGGGCGCGAGCCACCCTCAGGCGGGGGACCGCGCCATCCAGCCAGGGCCGCAACATCCGCTTCTGTCGCCGCGCCACGGCCGCAGTGCCGTAAGACGTTCTCCAAGAGAATGCGAATGGAGAACGGCAAACGGTCGAGGGACGTCAGGCCTTGGCGATCCAGCTCGGGCAGCTGGTATATCGTCACCGATTGGCCGTCGAGAGCGAGTGTTCCGCGGCTTCCGAGGGGGTTATGAGACGCTGACATGGCGGTCCGGGATGAAGGGTGAAGGAGTGTGCGGCACGGGCCGCGCCCGGCGCTGCAATATACCCGGACGCGTCGAGCCGCGGCATCGCAGGGCGCTCGGAGACCGCGTTGGCCGTGCGGGACGGGTGGAGTATCCTTCTAGCATGCCGGGTTCGTCAATTGTTCCCTACGCCATTACACGCGAAGATGCCGGGCTGCGTATCGAGTGGGATGCCGCCGGGCACGAGACGTGGTGCCCAGCCCGCGATCTCCGCCTCGCCTGTCCGTGTGCCGGATGCCGTGAGGAAATGACCGGCAGGCCGTTGCTCGATCCGTCCACCGTGCCGTCCGATGTGCGCCCGGCCCGCGTGGAACTCGTTGGGGCCTACGCAATCCGGATTTGGTGGAGCGATGGGCATGGGACCGGCATTTACACCTTCGATTCCCTCCGAACCTGGTGCCGATGTCCCCGGTGCACCCCCAACGCGGATCCCTAGCGTCCAGGGACCCTTGCGGTCCGGCGGATCTTTCAGAACCTTTCGGGCGGCTGCCGCCCGCCCGGCTCCATTCCCCTAGCAGGAGAGTGCTTTGCTCCGCCATCACCATGATACAGGTAGGGAAGGCATTGTCTCCGGCCTGCTCGGCGGGATCGCCGTGGCCGTCTGGTTCCTGATTCTCGATGCCTTGGCTGGGCGCGCCCTCTATACCCCCAACGTGTTGGGCCAAGTGGTGGTCTTTCGTAATCTGGACCCCGTGGTGGACACCCTAAGCGCGTCGGCGATTCTGGCGTATACCGCCCTTCACTTCATCGCCTTTATTGCGTTCGGGACCGTGGTGGCCGTGTTGATTCGCATGGCGACACACCAGCCCTATTTTCGGATTGCGATGCTCATCTTGCTCGTAGCGTTCGAGTTCTTCTTCGCCTTCTTCATGCTGATGCTGTCGGAAGTCACGGCGCAAGCGTTCCCCTTCTGGGCAGTGCTGACGGCCAACGGGCTCGCCATTCTGTTCATGGGCGTCTACTTCTATCGCATGCATCCCGCCCTCCGGCGAGCACTCCGGCGGGTGCCGCTCGGCACCGTTCCCGAAGAACACGAGCCCAAGCACCAATAAGGAGACCCACTTCCCGGCCCTTCCACGCGGCCAGTCCCACGTCTTCGTTTCACGTCGCATCCCTGGAGTTCTCGACTGAGCATCTTTCCCACGCGTCGACCACGCCGGCTGAGGCGACACGCGGCACTTCGCCGCGTCGTCCGTGAACACCGCGTCACGGCGGCCGATCTCATCCAACCCATCTTCGTCGTCCACGGGTCGGATGTGGAGCGGGAGATCTCATCCATGCCGGGCATCAACCACTGCTCCGTCGATGCCGTGCTCACCAAGGAAGTGGCGCGCATCGAGGCCCTCGGCGTGGCCGGGGCGTTGCTCTTCGGGATCCCGGCCGCAAAGGACGAGATCGGAACGGAAAATTTCTCTCCGGACGGAATCGTCCAGCGAGCCGTTCGACTCATCAAAGACCAGGCGCCTAACCTGCTCGTGCTCACCGACGTCTGCTGCTGCGAATACACGTCGCACGGCCACTGTGGCATCCTGCGCGATGGGGAGGGGACCGTCGACAACGATGCCACGCTCGAGATCCTGGCTAAGGTCGCCCTGAGCCACGCCGAGGCCGGGGCGGACATCCTGGCCCCGAGCGGCATGATGGACGGCATGGTGGGGGCCATTCGCGGTGCGCTCGACGGAGCAGGGTACACCGATCGAGCTATTCTGAGCTACGCGGTCAAATATGCTAGCGCCTTCTATGGCCCGTTTCGTGAGGCCGCCGAGAGCGCGCCGGCCTTCGGCGACCGGCGGGGCTACCAAATGGACCCGGCCAACGTGCGGGAGGCACTCGTCGAAGCCGCCCTCGACGAAGCCGAGGGTGCGGACATGCTGATGGTAAAACCCGCCCTCGCCTATCTGGATGTGGTGCGCGCGGTGCGGGAGCGGACTCACCTTCCTCTGGTCGCGTACAACGTGAGCGGGGAATACGCGATGGTCAAAGCCGCCGCGGAGAGAGGATGGGTAGACGAGTCCGCCACCGTGCTGGAAACGCTGCTCGCTATGCGCCGCGCCGGAGCCGATGCCATCATCACCTACCACGCCAAGGATGCCGCGCGATGGCTCGAACTCAGCGAACCGATGCGCGGATGACGTCATCCCTTCCGGGTGTGGGCGATGCAACAACCTCGGAGAGCCTATACCGCCGGGCCTGTGAGTTGCTGCCGGGCGGGGTGAGCAGCCCCGTGCGGGCGTTTCGTGCCGTCGGTGGAGTGCCGCGTTTCATCCGGCGGGGAGCTGGGGCCTATGTCGACGATGTCGACGGCAACCGCTATCTCGATCTCGTCATGTCATGGGGACCCCTGATTCTCGGGCATGCACACCCGGCGGTTGTTGAGGCAATCACCGCGGCCGCGAGACGGGGGACCTCGTTTGGTGCTCCCAGTCCTATCGAGGTCGAACTCGCGCAGCATGTGGTGGACACGTTTCCATCCATCGAACTCGTCCGATTCGTCAACTCGGGAACGGAAGCGGTGATGAGTGCCCTTCGCCTGGCGCGAGCGGCAACGGGTCGCACACGGATCATCAAATGCGAGGGCTGCTATCATGGCCACACCGATGCCATGCTGGCGGCAGCCGGCTCCGGGGTGGCCAGCCTGGGGCTGCCCGACTCGCCGGGCGTCCCTCCTGGCGGAGTCGTCGATACGCTGCTGGTCCCGTTCAACGATCTCGGCGCCGTCGAGCGACTCTTCGTCGAATACCCAGATACCATCGGCGCAGTGATCATCGAACCGGTGGCCGGCAACATGGGGGTGATTCCGCCGGTGCCGGGGTTTCTCGAAGGGCTTCGCGCCGTAACCACAGCGCATGGCACGCTGCTCATCTTTGACGAAGTCATGACGGGCTGGCGCGTCGGACCCCGCGGCGCCCAAGGCGCGTTCGGCATCGAGCCGGACCTGACCTGCTTGGGGAAAGTGGTCGGAGGGGGCTTGCCGGCGGCCGCCTTCGGCGGACGTCGGGAACTGATGGAACAGTTGGCCCCGACCGGACCGGTGTACCAGGCGGGAACCCTGTCGGGCAATCCGGTCGCCATGGCGGCGGGGTTGGCAACGCTCACCTGCTTAGAGGACGGGATGCCGTGGAAAGCCGCCGCCGCCTGGGCCGAGCATGCCTGCTCGCTCATCGAGGCCGAGGCCAAGCGGGCGGGCCGGGCCGTCGCTGTCCAACGCATGGGCACCATGTTCACGGTCTTCTTTACGGGGGGACCGGTCCAGGATTTCAGGGATGCGAAAGCAACCGATCACGAGGCCTACGCGTTGTGGTTTCATCGCATGCTGCGCGCCGGCGTGTTTTTTCCGCCATCACCGTACGAGGCCGCCTTCACATCCGCTGCGCACGGCGAACGCGAGCTTGACGTGCTCGAGCGCGCGCTCCGCAACGCCTTTGCGTAGGAGTCCGATGTCTGGCGAACACCGGCGAATCCGGATTGGGACTCGCGGCAGCCCACTCGCGCTCGCGCAGACCCGCCTGTTGGCCGACCGGCTCGAGGCAGCGGGGTACGAGCCTTCCATCGTCACCATCCGGACCACCGGCGATGCCATTCGTGACATTCCGGTTTCGGACATCGGGACGATAGGGGTGTTTACCACGGCGCTCGATCAGACCTTGCGCGCGGGGGAGGTGGACGCGGCTGTGCACTCCTTGAAGGACCTGCCGACCGTCGTGTCTGAGGACATCGCCGTCGTCGCGGTCAGCGAGCGGGCGGATCCGCGGGATGCGCTGGTGGGCCGGGCTCCACTGCGGTGGGCGGACGTGCCACATGAAGCCACCATCGCGACCAGCAGCCGGCGCCGGCGTGCGCAACTCCTGCATGCCCGCCCGGATCTCCAGGTTGAGGACATCCGCGGGAACGTCGATACGCGGCTGAATATCCTCGATCGAACGCCGCGGCTCGCCGCCACGGTGCTCGCGGCCGCCGGCCTCATACGGCTCGAGAGAGAGACGAGAATCGGTGACCTGCTTCCCGTGGCCTGGATGCTGCCGGCGCCCGCGCAGGGTGCCCTGGCCGTCACTGCTCGACGGGACGCAACTGCCGTCGCCGCCACAATCCACCAGGCGTTTCACCACCTGCCGACGGCCCTGGCAGTCAGCGCCGAGCGAACCCTGCTTCACGCCCTCGGAGCGGGGTGCCACGCCCCACTCGGCGCGCACGCCCAATGGCATGGAGAGCGGGCGGGGTCGCTCACGCTCACCGGGCGACTGCTTTCGCTCGACGGCACCCGCATGATCGAGGCGAGCCACACGGGCCGAGTGCACCACGAGAGCGCGGCTCAGGAAGTTGGTGAGCGCGTCGCCGAGGAGCTGCGCGCCCGCGGAGCCGAAGAACTGCTGAGGGCGGAGGAGCCGTCACCGGCCTCTTCCCAGGCGCCCCCACCCCCGCCCCCCTCCCGGTGAGTCAGGTCCCCCGCCCCCGCCCCCGGGTTGCGCTGACGGTGTCTGTCGGATCCCTCCGCGGGCTCGCCGATCAACTCGAAAAGGCCGGACTGGAGGTGCGACACACCCCGTTGCTCTCGTTCGAGCCGCCCCGTGATTGGACCCGCGTCGACCTGGCGATCGCGCAACTCGATCAGTACCCGACACTGGTGTTTACCTCGCCTCGCGCGGCGGCCGCGTTCGGTGCGCGATACCGCAGGGTGATCGGGACCGCCCCGCCCCCCGCCCCGCCGTCCATCTGGGCCACCGGTGAACCCACGGCCGCCGCTGCATATGCACTCTTCACCGGGAGCGTGATCGAGACGCCGAACATCGCCGCCCGCCCGTCGTCCGGTGGCGCGGCCGATGCTCTCGCCACCGCCATGATCGCCGCCGCCGTTTGTCCGCCGGTGCTCTTCCCGTGTGGCGACCCGCATCGGTCGGTCCTCCCACGCCGACTCGCTCGCCACGGCCTCACGGTCGAGGAAGCCGTTTGCTACCGAGCGGTGCTTGCGCCCTTGCCCATGGCGCGCGGTGTCGTGGTCGAGAACGACATCGTCGTCGCAGGGAGCCCTCGCATTGCCGCCCTGTTGCAGCGTGCTGCGCCGGACCGGTGCGCCCGCCCTGCCCTGGTCGCGTTGGGGGTCACGACGGCCCGGGCTGCAGCCAGGGCCGGCTGGATCCCAGCCACCATCGCCCGCGCGGCAACCGCGGAGGGCGTGGCCCGGGCGGTTCTCGAGTGCCTCCATTCCGTGAGGAGCGGCGGTGCCACTCGTGAATGACTTGTTGATCCGCGCCTGCCGGCGCCAGGAGATCCCGCGCCCGCCCGTTTGGATCATGCGGCAAGCGGGGCGGGTGCTCCCGGCGTATCGGGCGTTGCGCGAGCGGGTGAGCTTCATGACCCTCTTGTCTACACCGGACCTGGCGGTCGAGGTCACCCTTCAGCCGATTGAGGCTCTTGGCGTCGACGCCGCCATCATGTTCAGCGATATCCTGATCGTGCCCCAGGCGATGGGAATGGATCTGGAGTTCGTCGACGGGGTGGGCCCGAGGTTCGCGAATCCTATCCGCTCGGGGGCTGACATCGCGGCCCTGGGTCCCGTAGCCCCGGAGGCGGGGGGATGAATCCCACCCCCGGGGCCGTGGAGGGTCAGATGAGCGATGGGGTCGCCCCTCGGAC